>QHPA01000228.1 GCA_003218935.1 Verrucomicrobiota bacterium | reverse complement strand
CGCCGGTGATGTCGGCGGAGCGTTCCAGGGCTTCGATCTGGTCCTCCATCAGGTTTTTCGAGTCGTAGAGCAGCCGGCCGATCAGCGTGGACTTGCCGTCGTCCACGGAACCGCAGGTGTTGAATCTCAAGATTTCAACCGGGTGATGTGCGTGAGCTGGCATGACAGAAGGTCTTCAACCACGGATGGACACGGATAAACACGGATTGAAAAATGAGAGTTGTGTCTCGGCGGTCTTGGTATCCGTGTGAATCCGTGTTCATCTGTGGTTAAAAGTCCGAGCCTAGAAATATCCGGCTTTCTTCCGGTCCTCCATCGCCGCTTCGGAGGTCTTGTCGTCGGCGCGAGAGCCGCGTTCGGTCACACGAGCGGCGGCGATTTCGGCAATGATGTCATCGACGCTGTCGGCGCGGCTCTCCACCATGCCGGTGCTGATGATGTCGCCGATGGTGCGGACGCGGACGACGAGTTCCTTCACCTGGTCGTTCGGTTTCAGCGGCAAGAGTTCGGTGACCGGCAACCACTGGCCGTTGCGACGGAAGCATTTTCGCATGTGGCTGAAGTAAATAGTGGGCACTTCCAGCTTTTCTTTGCGGATGTATTCCCACACGTCCAGTTCGGTCCAGTTCAAAATCGGGAACGCGCGTATGTTTTCGCCCGGGTTGACGTGGCCGTTGTAAAGGTTCCAGATTTCGGGCCGTTGATTTTTCGGGTCCCACTGTCCGAAGCCGTCGCGGAAGCTGAAGAAACGTTCCTTGGCGCGGGATTTTTCCTCATCGCGCCGCGTGCCACCGATCAAGCAATCGAAATGAAACTCTTCGATAGCGCCGAGTAAGGTTGGAATTTGCAACTCATTGCGGCTGATCACACCGGGCTTCGGAATCGCGGTGCCTTTGGCGATGGCGTCTTCGACTTTGCGGACGATGAGTTTGGCGCCGATTTGTTGCGCACGGCGGTCGCGAAATTCGTTCAGCTCGGGGAAATGATGGCCGGTGTCCACGTTGAGCAGCGGCATTGGAATTTCCGAGGGACGAAAGGCCTTTTCAGCGAGACGCAGGAGGCAGATGGAGTCCTTGCCGCCCGAGAACAACAGCGCCGGGCCCTCGAACTCGGCGGCGACTTCGCGCAGGACGTGAATCGCTTCAGATTCGAGATATTGCAGATGATCGAGGTGGTATGAACTCATCCGTCGTTAAAGGGTTTGGCGTTTGTAAATGGGTCTAGGTTCTGGCGTCCTGGGTCCAGGGATTGATCATCGGTTGCCAAGCGAGCGAATCAAACCGCTGATAAGTTTGCCGGTGCGGATACATCGGGTCAAAAGTTTCTGTTGCGCAGCGCTTGCGACTAACTTGTTGTCGAGCAGAACATAACTCATGGAGCGGACTTCCCCGCACGAACGTCGGGGACATTGTAAGCCTGGCGCTTTTCGGCAACGTGAAGAGATTCCCAACCTTCGGCGACATTGTTCATCACTGAAACAGCGGCGCGTTGAAGTTGATCTCGAAGTCCGAAATCCTTCGAGAGGGGCTCGTGGCTACAGAGCTCATAGACTTCATTCGTCAGTGTCCGCGCCGTTTTCCAAGCTTCCGAATTTTCAAAAGGTTCGCCCATGCGGTTTTCCAAGAACTCAAGACGCCAGAGCCTTGACCCGCGCGGCCTTCGCCGCGCTTCCACCCCAGTTCGCGTGCAAGCCGCACTCGCGTTTCTCGTCGGCTTTCGCGGGGTCGAAATAATCCCACTCGTTCGGGAGATTGTGTTGCTTGAGATAGGCCTCCATTTCGGCGTCGGTCCAATGGAAAACCGGGCTGACCTTGAGTGTGCCGAAATTTTTGTCTTCCGAGACGATGTCGAGACCGGCGCGATTGGGATTCTGCACCTGGCGCAACGCGGTGATCCAGACGGTCGGCGCGAGTTCCTTCATGCCGCGTTGGAAGGGCTCCAGCTTCATGAGCGCGCTGAACTGTTTCAGACCTTCCTCATCCTCCGTTGTTGGAATCGGCCCAAAAATCGCGTCGCGATGGGCGGCGGTGATCTTGGGCCGGTACGCCTTGAGGTTCAGTTTGAGAAGTCTCCTGAGCTGCTCGGCGTGGTGATAAGTGGCGGGGCGGTTGTAGCCGTGATCGACCCAGAGCACGGGGATGTCCGGTTGCACCTGCACGCAGAGATGGAGAATGACGGCTTCGTAAGGACGGAAGTTCGTCGAGACGATGGCGCGCGCGTGAGACAGGGCGATGGCCCAGCGGACGATTTCGAGCGGCGACTTATTGCGCAGTTCGGAGTTGGCTTTGGCAAATTGTTCCGGAGTCATGCTAATGAATGAACCACAAAGTCACAGAGGCCCTTTGTTCCTTGCTGTCTTTGTGTCTGTTAATTCATTGCCTTGGGTTGCTCCTTCCACAGCGCGCGCGCGCACCAATCCCCGAAGCGTTCCCCGGACTGACGTTCCTTCGCATAGCGCGCGAACACAGGACGCAGTTCACTCTCGATGTCCGGGTCCTTGACCATGTCCTTCCAGAGGCGATTCAACCGCGTGCCGGCGGTGTCGCCGCCGAGCCAGACCTGATAACGTCCGGGCGCTTTGCCGACAAACGCGATTTCAGCCGTGTAGGGACGCGCACAACCATTCGGACAGCCCGTCGAGCGAATAATGATTTCCTCGCCCGCAAGGCCGACCTCGCCGCAAAGCGCTTCGATGCGATCAATCAAGCCGGGCAACATGCGCTCCGATTCCGCAAGCGCGAGGCCACAGGTGGGCAATGCCGGGCAGGCGAGCGACGCCGCATGCAGCACGCTGGCTTGATTCTCGGTCTTCACGCCATGCTCGGCCAGCAGCGCGTTGATCGCGGTCTGGTCGGCATCGGAGATGTTCGCGAGAATGACGTTCTGGTTCGGCGAGAGGTGAAACTCGATACCGCCTGACTTCTCGGCTATCCGGCGCAGGGCGGTCTTGAGGCGATAATTGCCAGCGTCCTTTACGCGGCCGGTTTCGACGAAGAGAGTCAGGAACCAGCGTCCGTCCGTTTGTCGATGCCAGCCGTAAAGGTCGCCGGTGGTCGTGAACTTGAAAGGACGTGCCGGTTCAAGCTTGATGCCTGCACGTTGCTCGATCTCGGCGCGCGTCCAGTCCGCGCCGCGCTCCTGCACGACGTATTTCAGCCGCGCGTGTTTGCGGTCGACGCGGTCGCCGAAATCGCGATGAATCGTCACCACGGCTTTGGCGACCGCGACAAGGTCTTGCGGTTCGAGGAAACCGAGGACATCGGCCAGGCGTGGATAGGTTGCTTGATTGCCATGGCTCCGGCCCATGCCGCCGCCGACCGCGAGATTGTAGCCGACGAGCTGGTCGTTCTCGACAATCGCGATAAAGCCAAGGTCGTTCGTCAGGATGTCAATGTCGTTCACCGGCGGAACGACAAACGCGGTCTTGAATTTGCGCGGCAGATAAGTTTTGCCGTAAAGCGGGTCCTCGAAATCCTTGTTTGCCGGATCGTCCAGGTCCAATTGCGTGCCCTCGAGCCAAATCGAATGATAGGCCCTGGTGCGCGGCTTAAGCGCGTCGGCCACGCGTCTGCAATCTTCAACAACCTGCGCCCGCGCCTGCGTATAGGCGGGTGTCGGGGGCGCCATGACGTTGCGGTTCACGTCGCCACAGGCCGCCAGCGTCGAAAGCAGCGCTTCGTTGATTTTCTTCACCAGCGGGCCGAGGCCGGACTTTACCACGCCGTGAAACTGGATGCTCTGACGCGTCGTGACACGGAGCGTGTTGTTGCCGTGTTGCGTTGCGAGATCGTCGAAAACACACCACTGCCTGGGCGTCATCACGCCACCAGGGATGCGCCCGCGGATCATCATGATGAACTTCTTCTGCGTCTTGCGCAGGTCCCGGTCGTCCTGCTGGTAAATGCCGTGGAATTTCAGAAACTGCACGTCATCTTCAGAAAATCGATCCGCCTCGGGGTCGGCCAGCGTTTGAGCAATGGCGCCGGCGAGCGTCGGGGTCGCTTCTTTGATAATCTCATTATGCGTCACTTTCAGTGGCGCTTCCGTTGTAATCATAAGTTAATTGCTAAAGATACTGACTTTAGCAACAATGTCGTGCGGTTGTCAACGTAGTCTCCAGGGTGATTTGTTCAAGAAAATGATGGCATAAGGAATTTTTATTCGACCTGGGCCGCTATCGCGTTGGCATGAAGGCACGCTTGCATCGGCGCACTTTGAGCCTAGAGTGAACCGTCTCAACTGCCAATTTCCCAGGAAGCATGAGCCAGCGGAAGATCTGTTACCTCGACAACAATGCCACGACGCGGGTCGCGCCCGAGGTGCTGGAGGCGATGTTGCCGTTTCTAACCGAACGATGGGGCAATCCTTCGAGCGCCTACGCGTTTGGCAATGAAGTCACCAAACAGATTGAAGCAGCCCGCGCCAAGGCCGGCGCGCTGATCAACGCCGACCCGCGCGAAGTGGTCTTCACCAGTTGCGGAACGGAGAGCAACAACTCGGCAATTCACAGCGCGTTGATGACGAATCCCGCCAAAAGGCACGTCGTCACGACCGCGGTGGAGCACTCGGCGAACATCAAATTCTGTGAACTTCTCCAGAAGCGCGGCTACGCGGTGACGTTCCTGCCGGTCGAATCCGACGGCTCGCTTGATTTGCACCGGCTCGAAAAATCCATTCGACCCGACACGGCGATTGTCTCCGTGATGTGGGCCAACAACGAAACCGGAGTTATTTTTCCCGTCGAAGAAATCGCGGCCATTTGTCACAGCAAAGGCGTGCTCTGCCACACGGACGCGGTGCAGGCGGCCGGCAAATTGAAAATCGATGTCCGAAGTCTCGGCGTGGATTTTCTGTCGCTTTCCGCCCACAAATTTCATGCGCCGAAGGGAATCGGCCTGCTGTACGTGAAACGGCGCACCAGGTTTCAGCCTTACTTGATCGGCGGGCATCAGGAAAGGGACCGGCGCGGCGGGACAGAAAACGTTCCCTACATTATCGGCCTGGGTCGCGCGGCTGAACTGGTGATGGAACATTTGGACGGGGAAAACACACGCATCCGTGCTTTGCGCGACCGGCTGGAGAACGCCATTCTTACGACGATTCCGGGCACCAACCGCAACGGGGCGAAGGAACCGCGCCTGCCCAACACATCCAGCATCGCCCTCGATTCGCTCGAGGCAGAAGCGGTTTTAATGCTGCTCGACCAGGTCGGCATTTGCGCGTCGAGTGGTTCAGCCTGCACGACCGGTTCGCTTGATCCGTCCCACGTGCTGGTGGCGATGCGGTTGAGTCCGGCGCGCGCGCGCGGTTCGGTGCGATTCAGCCTGGGTATCTACAATACGGGCGAGGACGTGGACTATTTGCTGGAGCATCTGCCGCCCATTGTTGCGAAGTTACGCGCTGTCTCCCCGGCGGGTCCGGATGAGGTGAAGGTTGCGGGGCGCGACTCGAAGTCCTGGGCTGCCCGCCCGGCGCGTCGGGAGGGGCGAAAGGTGCGGAAACAGGCGGCGTGACGAGCTTCTCGTTCCCTTGGAACTTCCTCGCCGAAGTCCAAGGGCAACTTGCCAATGCTATTGACCCACTCTCTGAGGTTCATGGGAAGCCCCTTTCGTTTTTCGCCTGCATTGGGATCATGAACCGCGGCGTAGCGGCGTCTCGGCAGAGCGCCGCAATTCGTGGGAGCAACAGCCGGCGGCGCTCTGCCGAGACGCCGCTACGGGGAGGCGGTTCATCGAGAGCGAGAGACCGGTTGATGTACCGGGTGAAAAAATCGTGTTCAAGCCTGGCGTTCCCGCTTAATCTTCGGGCATGGACCAATTGCTCAAATTGCTGCGCGAAAATGCGGCGCTGACTCCGGCCCAACTTTCCAAAATGCTGAACCTTCCCGAAGCTGAAGTTGCCGTGAAAATCAAAGCCTACGAAAAGGACAACGTCATCCTCGGCTACCGCACGGTCCTGAACGAAGAAAGGCTGGGCGTGGATTTGGTGCGCGCGGTGATCGAAGTGAAGATCACGCCCGAACGCGGCGGCGGTTTCGACCGGCTGGCCGAACGCATCGCCAAATACGCCGAGGTCAACTCCTGTTATTTGATGTCCGGCGGATACGATTTGCTGGTGATTGTGGAAGGCAACAGCCTGCGCGAGGTGGCGACGTTTGTTTCCGAAAAGTTGGCGACCATTCAAGGCGTCCTCTCCACCGCCACCCACTTCATGCTCAAGCCGTACAAGGAACAAGGCGTGTTGATGACGCGCGAGCAGAATGACGAACGGCTGGCGGTGGCGCCGTGAAAGATCGCGTCACTTGCGCGATTTGGAGCGCAGGTGAACGGGGATGCGGTCCGGAGAATCCCGACCCTGAATCCGGTCCAACGCATCCGAGGCTTCTTCCCGCACGTACCACCAGCCTGGGCACAAAGCCGCAGGCATTCTCGCGGATGTGCATGGTTCGTCCTTCCTGGAACAATCGAACGAGAGGCTTTACTGAACGTCGAATACGCAAATTCGCCAACCCCTTCGCTGCTTCAACAACCTCAACTTCATTGCCATTCTCAATTGTCCCCACCAGCTTCCGCCATTTTGCCGGGATGCGTCTCTTAATTTTCTGTTTGCGCCTTCCCATTAAGTCAAAAGCAGCGACGTTTTTCCCTTTCACAACTGCTTCATCGCCGCGTCCAGCGCAACGTAAAGCTGGCTCATGGTCGCCTCGGTTTCGTCGCCCATGTTCGAGATGCGGAACGTGCCGCCTTTGATTTTTCCGTAGCCGCCGTCAATCAGGAATCCCTCGTCCTTCACCATCTTCTGGAACTTCGCGACGTCGATGACGCGGCCGTCCGGCTTGGCGCCGTTGTTCACGCACGTCAACGTGACAGATTCGAAACCTTTTTCCGGAAACAGCGTGAAGCCGTGCCGCGCGGCCCAGTCGCGGGTCCTTTGCGCCAGCTTCGCGTGCCGCGCGTAGCGCGTCTCCAATCCTTCGCTGAAAATTTCTTCGAGCTTCGACGCGAGCGCATAAACGTGGCCGATGCTCGGCGTGCTCGGGGTCATGTTTTGCTCGGCGTTTTTCTGAAACTCGACAAAATCGAAATAATAACCGCGGTCTTTCATCGTCGCGGCCTTGCCCAGCGCGGCAGGCGAACAGGTGAACAGCGCCATGCCCGGCGGTAGCGCGAGCGCCTTTTGCGTCCCGGCCAGCAAGACGTCAATGCCGAGCGTGTCGAATTCAATTTTGGCCGCCGAGAGCGAACTGACCGCATCGACGATGAACATCACGTCGGCATACTTTCTCTTGAGCGCGGCGATTTCCGCGAGCGGACTCATCACGCCGGTCGAAGTTTCGTTGTGAATCAGCGTGAGCGCGTCGAATTGCCCGGCGGCGAGTCTGGCGTCCACTTGTTCGGCGCGAACCGGCGAGCCCCACGGCACCTGGAGGGCTTCGGCCGCTTTGCCGCAGCGTTTGGAAACATCAAACCACTTGTCGGAAAACGCCCCGCACATGCAGTTGAGCACCTTCCTGGAAACAAGATTTCGGATCGCGCCTTCCATCACGCCCCAGGCAGACGAGGTGCTCAGATAAACCAACTGTTTCGTGGAAAGGAGCGCCTGCAATTGCGGCTGGATTTTCGCCAGCAGGTCTTTGAACCCCTGCCCGCGATGGCCGATCATCGGCGAACAAAACGCGCGGAACGTTTTCTCGCTCACCTCGACCGGGCCGGGGATGTGCAATTTTACGTGTCCCATCTTCGTTCGTTGAATCGTTAAAAAGTTAAACCGTCCAAACGTGAATCCGGCAAAGCGTCGAAACAGGGGCGCAATTTTTCATAAGGCCACCACCGACGCAAGCGGAGTTTTCACAAACGCGGAATGGGGAACGCGGAGCGGGGAATTCTGGCGGCTGGCTGAGCGTTGCCGGCGCGTGGAGCGCGAAAACATTTTACTTGGCCGCCGTTCCCGATACATTGCGGCCCATGATTCACGTGGGCATTGGCTACGACGTGCACCGTCTGGTCGAAGGACGCAAACTCATCCTCGGCGGCGTGGAAGTTCATCATAGCAAGGGCCTGGAGGGTCATTCGGATGCGGACGTGTTGATGCACGCCGTTTGCGACGCCGTGCTCGGCGCCCTGGGCGAAGGGGATATCGGTCATTTTTTCAGCAACACCGATCCGCGCTGGAAGAATGCGCCGAGCAAAGTGTTCCTGCAGGAGGCGGCGCGGCAGGTGGCGTTTCACAGCGCGAAAATTGTCAACGTCGATTCCACCGTCATCGCGCAGGCGCCGAAGCTGGGGCCGCACATTCACGCGATGCAACTGAACATTTCCCAGGCCCTCGGCATCAACCCGAAGCGGGTCGGCATCAAGGCGACGACCAACGAACAGCTTGGTTTTCTGGGGCGCGAGGAAGGGATCGCGGCGATGGCGGTGGCGGGCGTGGAGCTGCCACAGTGAACGATGGGCGCCAAGGCGGAAATCAGTTGGAAGGGCCGGACCGCCGATGGCCTCCGGCGGGAAGTTTATGCGCGGCGCGTCGGCGGTGAGTGGAGATTTTTCGCGCGGGAAAAGCGTTATGACCCGTGGGAGGCGTTGCCGCACCCGCCCTTGGAGGATTGGCTGGAGTTGCTGGACGCCGTGCAGCGCCGGATCGCGCGTCGCCTGTTGCGGCCGGAAGAGGAACCGCGCCTGAAGCAGACGATTCGCGAACTGTATCCGGAAGCGGATTTGCCATGAAGCCCAGGCCGATGATTCTGATCACGCCATGCGCCGAGCGCAAGGGCGTGGAGTTTTCAGACACGTCGCTGAGCTTGTCCGATCGTTACCCGCGGGCGATCCTCGCGGCGGGCGGTGTGCCGTGGGTGCTGCCTTGTTTGTCTTCGGAAAACCTGGTAGCGGAAGCGGTGCGACGTTGTGAGGGCGTGATGTTGACTGGCGGGGACGATGTACAGCCGAAGCTTTACTCGAATCATTTGCCGCGCAAACTCAAGCGAACGGTCAGTCCGGCTGATCCGGCGCGGGACAAGTAGGAGTTATGGTTGATTCGGGAAGTTTTCCGCCAGCGCAAGCCGTTGCTGGCCATTTGCCGCGGGCAGCAGATTCTGAACGTTGCGCTGGGCGGCACGCTGATTGTGGATATTGCCGCGCAGGTGCCCGGAGCGTTGAACCACAGCCGCCTGGACCGG
>QHPA01000227.1 GCA_003218935.1 Verrucomicrobiota bacterium | reverse complement strand
AAATCAAGGTTTGCCGCACGCTGAGCTGCGCCCTCGGCGGTTCCTACAGGCTGCACGAACATTTCTGCCGGAAACTCAGCCTCGATCCACACGCGCACGGCTTGCAGACGACGAAGGACGGGAAATTCGCGGCGGATTTGCAGAAAAAGGAAAAATCCATGCCTCGAAAAGTGGTTAACCGGAAACCGCGAAGGATTGCAAAAAGGTGACCGCATTCTGGTGATGTACCCGTTTGGCTGCCCGACATGGATTTGAACCATGACAAACAGATCCAGAGTCTGCTGTGCTACCGTTACACCATCGGGCAAATCTGCTCGTTTAGAAGCTAAAGAGTTTAATGAGCCAGTCAAGCCGCCATACCGAAGCCGGAGTCAATAAAATGTGCTCAGTTGACGCTCGCCCTCACCCCGGCCCTCTCCCCCAGGAGAGGGAGAATGGTTCGCCGCTCTCCGCCGCAACCATCGCGCCCGGTTTTCCGACGCGCATAGAAGCGCATCTCAGAAAGACGGCGACGGCCAACAAGACAAACGAGTTTCCAAAATCGCAAATCGCAAATCGTAAATCGTAAATGCCTTCAGAATACCGCCTTATTCTCAAATACGCCGATCAGCCGGGCTACACGCCCGACATCGACTGCTATTTGCGCCACGGCGGCTACGAGATGCTCAAAAAGGCGCTCGCGCTTCAATCGAAGGATTTGCCCGACGGCAGGAAAATGTCGCCGCAGGAACAGGTGCGCGACGAGGTCATGAAGTCCGGCCTGCGCGGTCGCGGCGGCGCTGGATTTTCCTGCGGACTCAAGTGGTCGTTCGTGGACCGCAAAAGCGGCAAGCCGGTTTATCTCATCTGCAACGCGGACGAATCCGAGCCGGGCACGTTCAAGGACCGCCCGATCATCTACAAAGACCCGCACCAGCTCATCGAAGGGATGATCCTCTCGTGTTGGGCGAACGACGTGAAGCTCGCTTACATCTACATCCGCGGCGAGTTCGCTCAAGGCGCGAAGATTTTGAATCGCGCGCTTGAAGAAGCTCGCGAAAAGAATTTCCTCGGCAAAAACATCCTCGGCCGCGGCTACGATCTCGACCTCTGGGTGCATCGCGGCGCGGGCGCTTACATCTGCGGCGAGGAGACCGGGCTCATCGAATCGATCGAAGGCAAACGCGCGTATCCGCGCATCAAACCGCCTTACTTCCCGGCGGTGCTCGGCCTTTACCTGTGCCCGACCATCGTCAACAACGTCGAAACGCTCTGCGCCGTGAAGCACATCGTCGCGATGGGCGGCGCGGAATACGCCAGGCTCGGCACGCCCAACAACACCGGCACCCGCATCGTCAGCGTCAGCGGCCACATCAAAAAACCCGGCTACTATGAAGTCGAAGTCGGCAAGGTTACGCTGGGGGAGTTGATCAACGACGCTGCATTCGGCGGCGGCCTCCGGGACGGTCGAAAATTGAAAGCCGTCATTCCCGGCGGTTCATCGGCGAAAGTTTTCAAGGCCGGCGAGAAGCTCAAACTGAAACGAAAAGGCGCCGACGGCCAGATGACGGCGGTCGAAGTGGACTTGCTCGATTTACCGTACGATTTCGATTCGCTGGCGCAGGCGGGCAGCATGAGCGGTTCGGGGGCCATTATCGTGATGGACGACTCGACCGACATCATCGAGGCGCTGTCCAACATCGCCGAGTTCTACGCGCACGAGAGTTGCGGCCAATGCACGCCGTGCCGGGAGGGTTCGCTCTGGATGGCCAAAGCGCTGCATCGCCTCACGCACGGTCACGGACGCAAGCAGGACGCCGATTACCTGCTGAACATCGCGCAGAACATCCAGGGCCGGACGATTTGCGCCTTCGGCGAAGCGTGCGCCTGGCCGGTGCTGAGCTTCGTGAAGAAGTTCAAAGATGAGTTTGAAGCCAAAGGCGCGGCAGACGAGGAACACCGGGCCCGGGAAGCGAAAGGCACCAACCCAGGTTCGGAAATGGAATTGGCGGCTAGTCCGCAGCATTGAGATGAGCGCATACGGTTTTCAACGAAAAGTCGGGGGCGCGAGGCGACAGGGGCGTTTCTCCGACGTAGCGCAGGTTTCCAAACCTGCTGTATCGCCGATTTCCAAATCGGCGGCGCGGGTGATGTCGCGCGGTTCGCGGGTTTGGAAACCCGCGACACAGCAGACTGGGAAGTCTGCGATACTCGCTTTGCGCCTTAGCATTCAATAAGATGCCCACTGCCTCCACAACCGAACCCAAGCCCGCGCCGCCGCCGGTCGAGAAGATCAGGATCAGGGTGGACGGACGCGAGATTGAAGTGCCGAAGTTGATGCCGGACTGGCAGGACAAACTTCAGCCCACGACGATGCTGCAAGCCTGCGCGCTGGCCGGTATCGAAGTGCCGCACTATTGCTATCATCCCAAGCTCCCTGTCGCGGGCAACTGCCGCATGTGCCTCGTCGAGTTCGGCCTGCCGATGATGGGGCCGGACCGCAAACCCGTGTTGAACGAAGACGGCACAACGAAGATCGCGAAGCAAGTATTGCCTTACGAGCCGGCCACGCCGCGCGGCGCGATTGCCTGCGCCACGCCAATTTCGCCCGGCATGGAAATTTATCCGGGTTCGCCCGCAACGAAGCAGATGCGCGAAAGCGTCCTGGAATTTCTGCTCATCAACCACCCGCTCGACTGTCCGATTTGCGACCAGGCCGGTGAATGCAAACTGCAGGAATATTCAGTGGACTACGGCCTGTCCGGGAGCCGCTTCGTTGAAGCCAAGGTACACAAGCCGAAGGCCGTTGACCTCGGTCCGCGGATTGTGCTCGACGACGAGCGCTGCATTCTTTGCTCGCGCTGCGTCCGGTTCACGAAGGACATCGTCGGCGACGACGCGCTCGGTTTCGTGAATCGCGGCAGCTACAGCACGCTCACGCACTTTCCCGGCAAGCCGTTCGACAACAACTACACCCTCAACACCGTGGATATCTGCCCGGTCGGAGCGCTCACGTCGAAGGATTTTCGTTTCCAGATGCGCGTCTGGTTTCTTAAGCAATCCAAGAGCATCTGCACCAGCTGCGGCACCGGCTGCAACATCGTCATCGGCTCGCGCGAGGAAAAAATTTACCGTTACGAACCGCGCCAGAACGATGCGGTGAACTCCTGCTGGATGTGCGACGCCGGCCGGTTGAATTACAAATGGGTCGGGCGTGAAGACCGGCTCGTGAAATGCGGAGTGCGGAACCCGGAACGCGGAATGAAAGACGCGAGCTGGGTGGCCGCATTAAATGAAATCGCCGACAGGTTGAAGAAAGCCCCGGCGGGTTCGGTGGCCATCGTCGCGTCGGCACGCCAGACGAATGAGGAACTTTGGCTGCTCAGCAAGTTGAAAGCGAAATTGGGCGCCACCAGCGACTCCGTCCCGCGCATCGGCGAAGGCGACAGGCTTTTAGTGAACGCCGACAAAAATCCGAACAGCAACGGGGCGCGTCTCACAGGCGTGGCAGCCGATCCGATGGGCTCGATCTTGCCGAAGATTGCCGACGGCATCCGTGGCGGCGGCGTCAAGACATTGATTGTCTTCGGTGAGGACGTGACGAAGCACGGTATCGGCGCTGATTTGCTTGGCAAGCTGGAGGCGCTCATCGTCAGCGACATTTTACCGAACCAGACGACCGAGTTGGCGCATTACCTCCTGCCCGGCTGCGCGCACGCCGAGAAGCGCGGCACGTTCACGAACATCAAAGGCCGCGTTCAAAAGTTTATGAAAGCGGTCGAGCCGCGCGGCGATGCCCGGCCCGAATGGGAATTCCTGCACGACCTGGTTTACAACGTCACCGGCCAGAACGGCTTCGTGAGCATCGAAGGGTTGTTCAATCTGATGGCGAAGGAAGTGCCAGCGTTCAACGGACTGACCTGGGCTTGGCTGGGTGACCTGGGTGTGACCGCGCAAATATGATTTGCATCTAACCTGTTCTGATGGACTGGAATTTCATCCTGTTCACTTTGATTAAAATCGCCTGCGTGATTGGCGCGGTGTTGACGATGTTTGCCTACTCGGTCCTGGCCGAGCGCAAGATTTCAGCGTTTATCCAGGACCGCGTCGGTCCGAATCGCGTGGCGCTGCCGTTGATCGGCAGTGTGCCAGTCATCGGGCCGTTGCTGACCCGGCTCGGCTTCTGGCAGCCGATTGCCGATGGACTGAAGGCGATCCTCAAAGAAGACTTCACGCCTTCCTACGTGCGCAAGGCTTACTTCTGGCTCGCGCCCGCCATCGCCCTCATCCCATCGTTTCTCACGACGGCGGTGATTCCCTTCGGATCAACCCTGGGAAATCCAAACAACAAAATGGTCATCGCCGACCTCGACGTGGGCATCCTCTACACATTCGGCATCGTGTCCCTCGGCGTGTATGGCATTGTGCTGGCGGGTTACGCGGCGAAGTCCAAATATCCGTTCCTCGGCGGCATCCGTTCCAGCGCCCAAATGATTTCATATGAAATTGCGATGGGCATGAGTGTCGTCCCGCTTTTCCTCGTCGTTGGCAATCTGAATTTGAGCAAGGTCATCGAATATCAGGCGCAAAACGGCTGGCTGATTTGCTACACGCCGGTCTCCTTCTTCATCTTTCTGGTGTCGGCATTTGCGGAAACCAACCGGCTGCCGTTTGATTTGCCGGAATGCGAAACCGAGCTGGTCGCCGGTTACAACACCGAATACAGCTCGATGAAGTTCGCCCTGTTCTTCATGGGCGAATATGCGAACATGATCGCCGCAGCTTCGATGATGGTGGTCCTTTTCTTCGGCGGCTGGACGCTGCCAGGTTTGACGACGCCGGCAAACACCCTCGCGACGGGTCTGCTGCACATCGGGATTTTTGTCGGAAAAATGCTCGTCCTTATGGTGCTGTTCATCTGGGTGCGCTGGATGTTGCCGCGTTTTCGGTACGACCAGTTGATGGACCTGGGCTGGCGGCGGTTTATTCCGCTGGCGCTGGCGAATATTTTCTTTTATGCGGCTTGGTTCTGGATGAAAAGCTGAGCCGGGAGGGACGGCATGTTGCCGTCCCTGACTAAACTGGAATCTCGACACTGGGGGACACCGACACGGTGCCCCTCCCGAACGAGGAAACAAATGATTGTTAAACGCGAAAAATTGAGTCTTTGGGAGCGGCTTTACCTGCCGGCGATCATCGGCGGGTTCAAAGTCACATTGCGTCACTTCTTCAGGAAGAAGGTGACGATGCAGTATCCGGAAGAGAAATGGGTCGTGCCGCAGGGCTATCGCGGAGCGCCGTACCTGGTGCGCGACCAGGAAGGCAACACCAAGTGCGTCTCCTGCCAGCTCTGCGAATTTGTCTGCCCGCCCAAAGCCATCAAAATCATTCCGCCCGGTCCGGCAGGAGAGATCGCCGACCGCCCCAACGCGGAGAAGATGCCGAAGGAATTTGAGATCAACATGCTCCGCTGCATCTTCTGCGGCTATTGCGAGGAGGTTTGTCCGGAGGAGGCGATCTTCCTGATGAAAGACTACTCGCTCACCGGCACCAGCCGCGAGGAGATGATTTACAACAAAGAAAAATTGCTCGCGCTGGGCGGCGTCCACAACGACCGCATCGAGAAATGGAAACACAAACTTGAGGAAGCGAAGGAGCAGGCGGCTTTTCCCGTCGCGAAACCGTGAGCTTCGCCGGAAAAACATGAATGACAAATTCCGAATGACGAATTCCGAAAGAATGACAAAGCCCGAAGCCCGAAAACTTACGAACCAACGACCGCGCACATCTGTCAATCGTCATTCGTCATTCGGATTTCTTTCGGGTTTCGTCATTCGGATTTCGGGTTTTTGACGATGCAAGACTTGTTCTTCTATCTCTTCGCCGCGCTGACGCTGCTCTGTGGCTTTCTGGTGGTGGCGAATCCGTTCAACCGCAACCCGGTCACCAGCGCGATGTTTCTGGCGTTGACCATCGTTTCCATGGCCGGGTTGTTCGTCCTGTTGCACGCGTTCTTCCTCGCGGCGGTGCAAATCCTTGTTTATGCGGGCGCGGTGATGGTGCTGTTCCTCTTCGTCATCATGTTGCTCGATCTGAAAGAGGAACAACGCCGCACAGCCAACAAGTTCGGAATCGTCTCCGGCATCATCTCCGTGGGCGCCATAACGGTGATTTTTATCAAAGCGATTTTTGAGAGCCACGCGACTGCCACTGACACAACACCCGTTCTCGAAGGCGCGACGCAGCCGCTCGGCAGGATGCTGTTCAACGATTATCTGCTGCCGTTTGAAATTCTGTCCGTGCTGCTGCTGGTGGCGATGGTGGGGGTGATTCTTTTGAGCAAAAAAGACCTCAGATGAACCGTTACAACGCTGAATCGTTAAAACCTAACATCGGCGCTTCGCTGATGCGGCAGCCACGTTGTAACGATTCAACGTTTTAACGAGGTAACGATTTATCCGAAATGCACGTTGGTTTGGAACATTACCTGGTTGTCAGCGCGCTGTTGTTCTGCCTCGGTTTGCTCGGCGTCGTCCTGCGCCGCAACCTGCTGGTCATTTACATGTCGCTCGAGCTCATGCTCAATGCGTCGAACCTCGCGCTCGTCGCCTTCTCGCGTTTTAACGGGCATCTCAACGGTCAGGTGATGGTTTTCTTCATCATCACGGTCGCTGCCGCCGAGGTGTCGGTCGGCCTGGCACTCATCGTCGCGCTCTATCGCAAACGCCAGACCGCACACGTCGAAGACCTGACCACGATGAAATTGTAACTGCTGGAAATAGTCGTTCCATGCATGCTGAAAAATTGTGTTGCGCCTTGCAGCGACAAGACGCTTTGTTGCCCCTCACCCCGGCCCTCTCCCCTGGGGAGAGGGTGAACCATTCGCCGCGCGACGCCAGTACCGAACCTGCTCGGATATTCCCGACGCGGAAGGAGCTGTTCCCTCTCCCTTGGGGAGAGGGTCAGGGTGAGGGGGAAGACGATGTTTTGTTGGATTGGCTCGCTCAAAGGAAATGAAGCTCGAATTTCTTCCCTGGCTGATTTTGTTCCTGCCGCTGCTTTCGGCCGCGACCATCACGCTGTTCACGCAAAAGAATCGCGAACTCAGCGCCAGACTTTCCATCGGCGCAATCGTCCTGTGCTTTGCGTTGAGCATCCTTTTCATCGCGGCGAACGGCTGGGAGCCATTGAAAAAGGAAACGCTCGTGACCTGGTTGGAGGTCGGCGATTTGCAGCTGGACTTCGGGCTGCGGCTCGACCCGCTCAGTCTGCTGATGGTGCTCGTCGTCACCGGAGTCGGCGGCGCCATCCACATTTTTTCCTGGGGTTACATGCGCGAGGACCGAGCGTTCTCGCGTTACTTCGCCTGCCTGAGCCTGTTCACGTTCTCGATGCTCGGTGTCGTCCTGGCGAACAATTTTCTTTTGATGTTCATCTTCTGGGAACTGGTCGGCGTCTCCAGCTATCTGCTCATCGGTCATTGGTTTGAACGCGCGTCCGCGGCTGACGCGGCTAAAAAGGCCTTTATTACCAATCGCCTCGGTGACTTCGGTTTCATGCTCGGCATCCTGATCGTCTGGGCTTTGGGTGGTGGACTCAATTTTTCGCTCATCGAAGACCAGTTAAGACAGAACCCCGCGTTGTTCGGGTCGATGACGACGGCCGCCGGACTCCTCATCTTCTGCGGCGCGGTCGGTAAATCCGCGCAGTTCCCGCTGCACGTATGGTTGCCCGATGCCATGGAGGGCCCCACGCCGGTCAGCGCGCTGATTCACGCAGCGACGATGGTGGCAGCGGGCGTTTACCTGCTCTGTCGCGTCTTTTTTATCTTCAACACGCCGGCGCTGCACGTCATCGCGTGGGTCGGCGGCGCCACGGCGCTCATGGCCGCGTTGATGGCGGTGCAGCAAGACGACATCAAACGCATCCTCGCTTACTCGACGCTCTCGCAACTCGGCTACATGGTCATGGCCGTGGGCGTGGCCAGCCCGACGCCTGCAATGTATCACCTCACCACGCACGCGTTCTTCAAGGCGCTCCTGTTCCTCGGCGCCGGCTCGGTCATCCACGCGCTGCATCACGAGCAGGACATTTGGAAGATGGGCGCCTTGAGCAAAAAAATGCCCATGACATTCGCGACGTTTGTCGTCGGCGCGGCCGCGCTGTGCGGCGTTCCCGGATTCAGCGGTTTTTTCAGCAAAGACGAAATTATAGCCGCCGCGCTAAACCCCAGACATGGCAGCCTCGGGTTGTTCCTTCTGGCGGCAGGCGTGGCGATGCTCACGACCTTCTACATGTCGCGGCTGGTGCTGGTCGCTTTCTTTGGCCCGGCGAGGTCTGACGACGCGGACCAAGCGCAGGAATCGCCGAAGGTGATGACGTTGCCGCTGCTGGCGCTCGCCGTGCCCTCTGCGCTGGCGGGTTTCTTCGGCATCGCGCAACTCTACGGCAAACAACTCGGCGAGGCGCATTCGAGTTTTCAAGTGCTGGCGATGGCCGCGAGTCTGGGTGCGGTTGTGTTCGGTCTGGCGCTCGCCTGGGGTTTGTACTGGCGCGCGGAGAAAGATCCGTTGCCGGAAAAAATCGGCCCCTTGGCGCGAATGCTGCGCAACCGGTTTTACTTCGACGAACTCTACGAAGCAACGGTGATCAAACTGCACGACACGATTGCGGCAATCGCCGAATGGTTTGATCAATGGATTGTCGCGGGCCTGATGGTCCGCGGCGCGCACGGAACCACAGAGCTGTTTGGCCGCGCGCTGCGTCTGGCGCAGACGGGCAACCTGCAAACCTACGCCTTCCTGTTCGTGTTGGGCGTGGCGGTGGTGCTCTATTTGGTGCTTGGGAAATGAGACCTGGTTTTCAACGCAAAGACGCAAAGACGCAAAGATGCGGCGATCAGAATGTGTTTCCTTTGCGCCTTTGCGCCTTTGCGCCTTTGCGTTAAAAACGATGACCACTCTGACTTTGATTTTCGTTTTGCCGCTGCTTGCAGCGGTCGCACTGGCGTTCGTGCCGCGCAACTATCGCTTCGTCATGCGGCTGGTGACGCTGGCGACCACGCTGCTCGTGGCGCTGCTCGCCGTCACGCTGTTCTGGCGCTTCAACGCGGACGACGCGGGTTATCGATTCGTCACGACCATCCCCTTCCTCGGCGCCGAGTCGCTCGGCATCCACTGCCGGCTCGGCGTGGATGGCATCAACGTCGGATTGATTCTAATGGGTGCCATCGTCGCCTTCGCCGCCGCCTGCGTCTCGTGGGAAATCCGGGAACGTGAGAAAGAGTTTTACATGCTGCTGCTGGTGATGACCGGTGGCATCCTCGGGGCGTTCGCGTCGCTGGATCTGTTTTTCTTCTACTTCCTCCACGAACTGGCGCTGGTGCCGACATTTATCATGATCGGCGTCTGGGGCCGCGGCGAAAACAAGAACTACGCGACCTTCAAAATCACGCTCTACCTGAGCCTCGGCGCCCTCATCGCGTTAATTGGCCTGATTGCGCTTTACCTGCAACTGCCGCCGAACCAGCGCACGTTCGACATCGGCGAAATCACGAATTACTTCAAAGCCAATCCGATGCCCGACCGGGCGCAGCGCTCCATCTTCGCGCTGCTCCTGTTCGGCTTCGGAATCCTCGTCTCGCTCTGGCCGTTTCACACCTGGGCGCCGCTCGGCTACGGTTCCGCGCCGACCGCCACGGCGATGCTCCATGCCGGCGTGCTGAAAAAATTCGGGTTGTACGGCCTCATCCGCGTCGCGTTGCCGCTGCTGTCGCAAGGCGCGCGCGCGCCGGTCATCCCGCCGGAAGCTTTCGCGCATTTTCCGCTCTGGCTGCTGCCGGAGAGTATTCAGAGCTACTTGCAAAGCATGGGTTGGTTCGATTTGCTGGCGCTGCTGTGTCTCGGTAACATTCTGTATTGCGGATTTGTCGCCCTGCGGCAAAGGGACCTCAACCTCCTCATCGGCAATTCGAGTGTCGCGCACATGGGCTTCGTGTTCCTGGGTATCGCCAGCTTGAGTCTCGTGGGCGTGACCGGCGCAGTTGTCGTGATGATTGCGCACGGCTTCCTCGCCGCGCTGACGTTCGGCTTGAGCGGTTATCTCTATCAACAAACCAGGACGCTCGATATGACGCAAATGAGCGGCCTGCTGCAACGGCTGCCCTTTATCGGGGCGGCGATGGTGATGGCGATGCTGGCCGGTTGCGGCCTGCCCGGCTTCGCGAATTTCGTCGGCGAAGTCATGGTCTTCTTCGGCACGTGGAAGAGCGGCCTGGGAGCCGCGCAACAACTCGTCGCTGCGGCCGCCTGGGGCGGACTCATCGTTGGCGCGGTCTATATGCTGCGCGCTGTGCGAAACATTCTGCACGGTCCGGTGGCTGAGAAATGCGAATCGGTGACCGACGCGAATTCGTGGCGCAGATTGCCGTTCGTGCTTCTGTTGGCCGCGCTGTTTGTGTTCGGCTTTTTCCCGAAAGTCCTGACAGAAAAAATCAGGCCGGGCGCAGCGCTCATTGTTGATATGGCGAACGGCGGCAACCAGGGCACGCCGGTCAAACCACCGGCCGGGGTGAACGTTGTGCAAACGACGACACCCTCTGAAGTAAAATGAATTCTGGCAGAGCGTGATATCCCCATCGCGCCGGAGCCGCGGCGGGCTGAGAACAGCCTGCCCTGCCGGCGGACCGAAAAACTCGATGAACTATTCGTTGACGATTCTGGAAATGGCAGTGATCGCCCTTGGACTGGGGTTGCTATTGTTGGATTTGTGGACGCCGGCCGGACAAAAACGCCAGCTCGGTTACGTCGCCGCGGCCGCGCTTGGGTTTGTGCTCCTGTTCAGCTTTTCGAGCCTGGTTGATTCCGGCGTGACGGCCACCGCGTTCAACGGCATGTATGTGCAGGACGATCTGGCGCTGTTCTTCAAACGGTTCTTCCTCCTCACGGCCATCCTCGTGCTGGTTATGTCCGTGGAATTTGCCGATTGTATCCCGACGGGTATTTCCGAATTCTACGCGCTTATTCTGTTCGCGCTGTCGGGAATGATGGTTGCCGCGTCAACCAATGATTTCAGCCTGCTGTTCGTCGCGGTGGAACTCATCACTGTCACGTTTTACGTCCTCACCAGTTTCCAGCGCAGTCGGCTGGCGTCGCTCGAAGCGGGCGTCAAGTACCTGATTCTCGGCGCGCTGTCGTCGGCCTTCATGGTCTTCGGCATCGCGCTGGTTTTCGGAACGACCGGCAAGCTGAACTTCACCGAGCTGGCCGGAGTCGCGGCGCAATTCTCGGCGGACAAAGTTTTTCTGCTTGGTTTGTTGTTGGTGCTGGTTGGTTTGGGTTTCAAAATTGCCGCGTTCCCGTTCCAAATCTGGGCGCCGGATGTTTATCAGGGTTCCCCGGCCCCGACGACGGCATTCCTCGCGGTCGGGTCGAAAGCGGCGGGATTTGTATTGCTGCTGCGCGTGTTGTTCGGCGCAGTGCCAGAGGTCACGGCGCATTGGACGAGACTGCTCATGGCCATTTCCGCCGCGACGATCCTTTACGGAAACCTCTGCGCCATCCCTCAGCGAAATTTGAAGCGGCTGCTCGGTTATTCCAGCATTGCCAACGCCGGCTATATGCTGCTCGGGGTCGCGGCACTGAGCCGCGCCGGCCAATCCGCGGTGCTTTTCTACCTCGGCGGCTATCTCTTCACCGTGCTCGCGGCATTCACCGTGATTTGCCTCGTGATGCGGCGGATTGGAGGCGAAGACATCAGCGCGCTGGCCGGGTTGAATCAGCGCTCGCCGTTCCTGGCGGTGACGATGACCTTGGCGATGGTTTCGCTGGCCGGCATTCCTCCGCTGGCCGGATTTTTCGGAAAATTCCTGCTGCTCAAAGCGGCGGTGGAACAAGGCGCCCCGAACCACGCCTACTACTGGCTCGTCGCTGTGGCCATCGTCGGTGTGGTGATTTCGCTTTACTACTATTTCGGCGTCGTGCGGGCGATCTATTGGTCCGAACAGCCCGCTGATTTGTCGCCTATCCAGATTTCCACGCCCATCAAAGTTTGCCTCTGCCTGTGCGTGCTGGGCATGTTTGTTCTCGGACTGTTTCCGGGCGTTGTCGTCAACGTGGCCGCCAACGCGGTCGCGACACTGAAGTTTTAGCTGCGGCGCCCGTGTGGGCGGAACTCCCGTCGGCGCGGCGTTCGGCTGGTTCCAACCGACCCGAATGCGGATTCGGAAATGTACGCGTGAGTGGACACATGACCATAATGCTGAACTGCAGGCCTTTTGTCGAGCCACGGCCAGTCAGACGACTCGCATCTGCACCGCATCGACGATTTGTTCACCAACGGTGATGGAGCTGATGATGACGACGGTGTTGCCCTTTTGCAGCCGGCCTTTGGCGAGGAGCGTTTGCAGGGCGGGGTCGATCGTTTTTTCCGGGTCGGCATGGTTGAACGGCGCCACGACGGGCGTGACGCCCCAATTCAAAGCCAGCGCGTTGGCCACAGTCCAGTTCTCACAGACGGCATAGATTTTTGAGTGGCGCGGGCGCATCCAGCCCGCGTGCCGGGCCATGTTGCCGCGGATCGTGAAGACCACGATCGCATCGGCTTTCAACTCGTTGGCCATGACGACGGCGCTCTTGACCATTTTCTGGCGCGGACTGGTCAGTTCGGCTTGTTCGTAAAAGTTTGCGCCGCCGCTGCGCTCGATGCGTTGCGCGATGCGGTCGAAGACTTCGACGCATTTCACGGGATATTTGCCAACGGTGGTTTCGCCGCTGAGCATGATGGCGTCGGTCTGCTCGAACACCGCGTTGGCGACGTCGGTAACTTCGGCGCGCGTCGGCATCGGGCTTTCAATCATGCTCTCGAGCATGTGCGTCGCGACGATGACCGGCTTGCCGACGCGCAGGCAGATCTTCACGATCTTGCGCTGGATGATGGGCAGTTCTTCGTAGGGCAATTCGATGCCGAGGTCGCCGCGCGCGACCATGATCGCGTCGGCTTCGGCGACGATTTCACTGAGATTTTTGATCGCCTGCTGGTCCTCGATTTTGGCGATGATGAGCGGCCGGTGTTGCCCGCGTTCGATGACGGCTTTCAACTGTTGAATGTCCTTGGCCTCGCGCACGAACGAGAGCGCGATGTAATCGACACCGGCCTGCAAACCGATTTCAACATCCCCCAGGTCCTTGGACGTGAGCGCGGGCAGGCTGACTTTGACACCCGGCAAATTGATGTGACGGCGGCTGCCAAGTGTGCCTTCGGTGAGGACCTCGCATTCGACTTTATTGCCCTCCTTGGCCAGGACCTTCATTTGAAGCGCGCCGTTGTCGAGCAGAACGACGTCACCGATGTCGATGTCTTTGACGAAATTCTCGTAGTTCACGTCCACCGAATGCTGTTCCTCGCTCCGCTCGCCGCGGACGGTGAGCGTGAATTTCTGGCCGGGCTTGAGGTCGAGCGCGGCGGGCAGGTCGCCGGTGCGGATGGCCGGGCCTTGCGTGTCCATCATGATGCCGACCGAACTGTTGCGCTCTTTGGCAGCGGCGCGGATGTCGCCGACGACGCGATGGACCCAGTCGTGGGGCGCGTGCGACATGTTGAGGCGAAACACGTTCACGCCGGTGTCAATGAGCTGGCCGAGCATTTCCGGGGAATCGGTGGCGGGGCCTAGTGTGGCGATGATTTTGGTTTTTCTCATGCGGCAAACCTGTGGGCACACCGCATATACAAAGACGCAAACTACGATCATATATGGCTGATATCACAAACCGATACGCTGAAAACGTCCCGGGCAAATTTTACGTCGATAACCAGTGCATCGACTGCGACCTTTGTCGCGAAACGGCTCCCAATAATTTCAAGCGCAACGATGACGGCGGGTATTCTTTTGTCTATAAGCAGCCCGGCACGCCCGAGGAAGTAGCTCAATGCAAAGAAGCCAAGGAAGGCTGCCCGGTCGAAGCCATCGGTGATAACGGCGACCAGGGCTGAGCAGAACAACAGAATCAGATTTGATTCAACAGCGTCCGCCGCAACAACTCCAGCGCTTGTTGTGAGGTGACATATTTGAACGTCTCGCGGTCGTAGCGATTCAAGGCATTCAAAACCAAAGTGTGCCGGTCCGTCGCCAGCGCGATGAAGACCGTGCCAACCGGTTTGTCCGGCGTTCCGCCCGCCGGACCGGCGATGCCCGTCACCGCAATCGCAAAGTGAGCGCCTGTTTTTTGCCGGGCGCCTTCGGCCATCTCGCGCGCAACGGGTTCGCTGACGGCGCCATGCGACGCCAGAGTCTCGCCGCGGACGCCGAGGAACATTTGTTTCGCATCGTTGCTGTAAGTCACCAGTCCGGCCAGCAGAACGGCGGATGCACCGGGCACATTGGTAATGCGATTCGCGATATACCCGCCCGTGCACGATTCGGCCAACGCGAGCGTTTCTCTTCGTTCCATCAACAGCCGAACAATCACCGCTTCGAGCTGGTCGTCGTTTTCGCCGAAAATGTGCCGGCCGATGAGCTGCCGCACAATTTGTTCGGCCTCCAGTACAATTTTCTCCGCGCCGGCTCCGCGGGCCGCGAGCCGCAAATCCACCTCGCCGGTCCGCGCACAATAGCCGATCTCTAGGCCGGCGTCAGTCAGCTGTTTCAATGGCGCGGCAATGCTTTCTTGAACCACCGATTCGCCCAGCCCGGTCGTCTTGAGCGTGCGCGAGACGAACACGCCGGCCCGGGGAAACCGTTCCAAAATCAGCGGGATGACCTGTTCGCTGAACATCGGCTGCAACTCTCGCGGCGGACCGGGCAAGAGGATCAGCCAGCTCGCCTTGCTTTCATTACGGAATGGATTGGGGTTGACTTCAATGGCCAGGCCGGGCGCGGTGCCGTGCCGGTTTTGGAGCACGATCGCGCCTTCCGGAACCAGCGCCTGCACGCGCGTCTGCGCCGGCATGGGCCGTTTGCGAATGGCGAAAAAGCTTTCCACATTGGCCAGCGCGACGGCGTCTTCACGCAACTTCTTACCGAGCAGTTCCGCAACCAAATCACGCGTGATGTCGTCCGACGTCGGGCCAAGTCCGCCTGTGGCGAGCACCAAATCGGCCCGCGACAACGCCTCGCGAACGGCCTGTTGAACGTCGCTGCCGGCGTCGGGAACGGAGACCTGGTGAGTCACGACATATCCCAGGTCGGCCAATTGGCGGCCAATCCATTGCTGATGGGTGTTCAGCACCCGGCCGAGCATCAATTCGCTGCCGGTGTTGATGAGTTCGATGTTCACGGCGAACGGAGTTTTGCCGTTGAGCGTTGAAAGTTCAAAGTTGAAAGTTTGCTTCGGTCCGACGGAACGAACGATCAACAAATTGCCGCTTCCTTCGTCAAATACTTCCTGTTTAACTCCGTCTTATGAATGTCAATCTTGGGATCTGGGACAAGCTCACCAGGCTGATTGTCATGCTCCTGCTGCTGGCTGCGCTGCTCCTGATCGCGTTGTGGTATCTGCCGCTCATCCAGCGCAACGAAAGAATGCGCAAGGACAACATGACCTTGGATGCCGAGGTCAAAAAAGAGGAAGAAAATCAAAAGCGACTGAAGGCTTCCATCGACGCTATGCGCGATCCCAGGACGGTCGAAAGGCTGGCGCGAGAGAGATTAAGTTACGCCAAAACCGGAGAAACCATCATCCGCTTCGAACTGCCTGCGACCAACACCATTTCCCCCGCGTTGCCGAGGTGATCAGAACTGGTTTCTTTAGGACGGTTCTACACCGTCATGATTTCCTTTTCCTTGTGAGCGAGGTGTTCGTCGATTTTGCCAATATACTGGTCCGTAAGTTTCTGGACTTCCTTCTCCGCATGTTTCAATTCATCCTCGGTAATCAGCCCTTCCTTGGTCTCTTTTTTCAGGTGCTCAATGGCGTCGCGCCGCACGTGCCGGATCGCCACGCGGCCGTCCTCGGCCATTTTCCTGACCACCTTGGTGAATTCCACGCGCCGTTCCTCGCTCAGTTCCGGCAAGACGATGCGAATAAATCTTTTGTCAACGGCCGGGTTCAGCCCCAGGTTGGTTTTCTGAATGGCCTTTTCGATCGGATGAACGGTGCTGGCGTCCCACGGCTGGATCAAAATCATGCGCGGTTCCGGCGTGGTGATGCCGGCCAGCTCGCGGATGCGCATTTGCGAGCCGTAAACGTCCACGATGATGTTTTCGACGAGGCCGGGCGAGGCCTTGCCCGTTCGCACGCCCGCGAACTCCTGCTGCACGATGTGCTCGGTCTTCTGCATCTTGTCTTCGGCTTCCAGCAAAATGTCGTCCGTTGGCATAGGGCACCTGCTTCAACGCGTAACCAGCGTGCCGACCTGTTCGCCGAGCACGACACGCTTCAGATTGTGCGGCTTGAACAGGTCGAAAACGATGATCGGCATCTTGTTGTCCATGCAAAGCGAGAAAGCGGTCGAGTCCATCACTCCGAGTTGTTTCACCAGCGCGTCGCCGTAGCTGATCTGGTCGTATCGCTTCGCCTGTGGATTTTTCTTCGGGTCACTGTCGTAGATGCCGTCCACTTTGGTGGCTTTCAAGACCACTTCCGCGCCGATCTCGTTCGCGCGCAACGCCGCGGCCGTGTCGGTGGAAAAATAAGGATTGCCCGTGCCGCCGCCGAAGATGACCACGCGCCCTTTTTCCAAATGACGCACCGCGCGACGACGAATGAACGGCTCAGCCACTTGCGCCATGGTAATGGCGCTTTGCACGCGAGTCGGCACGCCGTTTTTTTCAAGCCCGTCCTGGAGCGCGAGGGCGTTGATGATGGTCGCGAGCATGCCCATGTAATCCCCGGTCGCGCGCTCGATGCCGCGTTCGCTTCCAGTCAGGCCGCGAAAAATATTGCCGCCACCGACGACGATGACGACCTGGACGCCCAGCTCGCGCACCTCGCCGATCTGGCGCGCCATGTCGTGGATCGCTTCCGGACAGATGCCGACGCCCGCCTCGCCTCCCAGCGCTTCGCCGCTCAGTTTGAGCAGGATGCGGCGATATTTCGGTTCATTCGGCTTGGTCATAAAGGCAGATAAAGCGCGGGGAAAACTGAAGAATGACTGAGCATGGCGTGACCGGTCGGCGACATAATTCGCCGAGGTTGTAGCAACCGGCAGTGGCGGAGTCAAATCAAAGACGCTTGCTGCGCTCACGTTTGCGTCGGCGCATTTTGGCCCTACGACCATATCCAGTCCGGTCCGCAGGATTTCCGAAGACCCCTCACCCTCTCATCTTTCCATGAACCCCACCCATTCCCTCTCCCCATCCGATGGGGAGAGGGTAGCCGAAGGTCGGGTGAGGGGTGGTTCATGGTCCCAATGCGTGCGCAAAAGCGAATGGAGGCTTTCCATGAACCGGGTGGGGCGAGACTCCGTCGAGCCCTGATCTCCAATGAATACAAATTAGGGCTCGACGGAGTCTCGCCCCACCATTCATGGCCCCAACACACGTCCAATTCTAGGAAGTGTTCCCTACGCATGAGCCTCGTAGCAGCCGACGCAGGGAGGCTCTGGCTCAATTCCGCGTTCCACACTCCGCATTTGAAAAGCGAGCCTCACGTCGGCTGCAACGGTTCAGGGGTTCATTGCCCGAAATGAAAATTCGCGCGTTGAAACCCCAGAACCGATGGAAAACATCGAACGTCCAACATCGAACATCGAACGCCGAAGTGAGCGAGGATTCGCGCTGCCATTCGATGTTCGATGTTCTTCTGGCTTCATGGAGAGGATGGCCGTCCTTCAGGGCAGGCGGGACGCCCGCCGCTACGCCGCCGTCTCGCCAACCTGAAAGCGGATAAAGCGGCGAATGGTGATTTCGTCATCGAGCTTCTTGGCCACGCGAGCCACGTGCTCCTTGACCGAGATCTCCGAATTCTGCTTCACAAAACCCTGGTCAACGAGGCAAACTGTTTGGAAGAATTTGTCCAGCTTGCCTTCGACGATCTTGGCCACGGCTTGGGGCGGCTTGTTCTTCACCTGTTCGGCGGCAATTTCCTTTTCCTTGGCGATCACAGCCGGGTCCACTTGCTCGCGCGAAACGGCGATGGGATGCGCCGCGGCGATTTGCAGCGTGATGTCGCGCACCAGTTGTTTGAATTCGTCGTTGACCACGGTGCTTTCCCTGCCCGCGCCCACTTCCACCAGCACGCCCACTTTCGCGCCCGTGTGAATGTACGCGGCGACCATCCCGTTGCCGCTCACTTCAAAACGCTGGTGGCGCGAAACCTTGATGTTCTCGCCGATTTTCGCGACCGCCGCAACGCGATCCGCTTCGAGATCCGCCTTGGGATCCATGGCAAGCCTCCTGGCGATCTCATCGCAGAAGGCCTTGAACGTCTCGTTCTTGGCCACAAAGTCCGTTTCGCAGTTGATTTCCACCAACACGCCGACACGCGAGCCGGGCAGAATGCATTGAGCGATGATGCCTTCCCTGGCTTCGCGCGACGCCTTTTTGGCCGCAGTAGCGACGCCTTTCTTGCGCAGGATGTCCACCGCCGCGTGCAAGTCGCCCTTGGCCTCGGTGAGCGCCCGCTTGCAATCCATCAAACCGGCGTTGGTCATCTCGCGCAATTTGCCGACGGCAGCAGCAGTGATTTCAGCCATATGAATATTGATTCGAGTTGAAAGTTCCGAGTTGAGCCGATGGAAGGGGGCCACTTGCTTCCATCGGGAATGATCTCCTAAGCCGGAGTGGCCGTTGCCGTGACCGGAGCAGCAATCAACGGTGCGTCTTGTGCCGCGGCCGCGCTGCTCGGTTCAACCGGCGCCGCTTCCTCCGTTGGACTCCGCCGCGCATACTTGGCTTCGTATTCAGCGCGCGCCTGGCTGATCGTCTGGGTGATGATGCTCAGGATGAGGCGCACCGAGCGAATGGCGTCGTCATTGCCAGCAATCGGATAATCCACCAGATCAGGATCGCAGTTTGTATCCACGATGGCGACAATCGGAATTTTCAACCGCCGGGCCTCCGCCACGGCGTTGTGCTCGCGTTTGATGTCCACGACAAACATCGCTGGCGGATAACTCTCCATGGCGCGGATGCCGTCGAGGTTCTTGTGCAGCCTGGCCGCTTCCCGTCGAAGCATGGATTGCTCCTGTTTCACGTAATTGTTGATCGAGCCGTCCGCTTCCATCTTTTCAATCTGTTTGAGACGGCCGATGGAACGCTTGATGGTCTTCAAATTGGTAAGCGTGCCGCCGAGCCAGCGCTCAGTCACATAAAACTGGCCGCACTGCTCAGCCGCTTCTTTGACCGCGTGCTGCGCCTGCTTTTTGGTGCCAACGAACAATACCCGGCCGCCTTTGCTGATGGTCTCGTGGAGAAAACTGCACGCGGCTTCGAGCTGAGCGAGGGTTTTGCTGAGGTCGATGATGTAGATACCGTGGCGGGCATCAAAGATGAACGGTCTCATCTTGGGGTTCCAACGACGGGTCTGGTGTCCGAAGTGGACGCCCGCTTCCAACAATTCTTTAACGCCAATACTGATCACAGTTTTCCATTGGTTATCAGCCCATCGGAACTCGCCGACGGACCATCCCGCGGATCACGGGATTTATATCGATGTTGTTCTGGCCGCCCGGTTCACTTGAACCAGGGCTTGATTTTGAGGCCGTTCCGCCTTTCCACGCCGGTTGGATACTTCCCGCCGGAACGAAAAGGCTGAGCAAAATAGCAGACCGGCCCCTCACCGCAATCATTATTTTCAAGGGAAGAGGGAAAGCGCCCTCAGCGCATTTCGTGCCGAACACTGCTTTGGTCTGCGACCACAGCTTTTTGACATTCGACAACCCTGACACCGACGGAGTATGTTTCACCCAACTCCGCACAGGCGAAGTCCTCGGTCCACCAACTTCCTCGCCTGCGCGAGGCACCTGATGTCCAAAGAAGCAAGATTTGCCGACTTCGCTTTGTTGCTCCGTGACACCGACGACGTCGCCGTGATCAAGCGGCCCGTCCGTGCCGGCACAGAGTTGGTTAACGGTTCGATCCGTCTCATCGCGGGCCGCGACATTCCCGCCGGACACAAGCTCGCGGTCAAAGCGATCCCCGATGGCGGGCCGGTGAGAAAATATGGCCAGATCATCGGCTTCGCCAAAGGCGACATCGCCTCCGGCGATCACGTGCACACGCACAATCTGGAGATGAAAGATTTTGCCCGCGACTACGATTTTTGCGCCGCTGCCAGGCCGGTGGAGTATTACCCGCCGGAAAAAATGCGCTCCTTCCAGGGCTACGCTCGTCCCGGCGGACGCGTTGGAACACGGAATTACGTCGCGGTCATTTCCAGCGTGAATTGTTCGGCCTCCGTGTCGCACTACGTCAAAGACCGGTTCAGGATCGAGGACCTCCGACGCGATTTTCCGAATGTGGACGGTGTCGTCGCGTTCACGCACAAGAGCGGCTGCGGGATCCAGCCGGGCGAACCGCATCAATTGCTCATGCGCGTGCTGGCTGGCATTGCCCGCCACCCGAACATCGCGGGCTATGTGATGATCGGCCTGGGCTGCGAAGTCAACCAGGTCCAGTTCATTCGCCAGGAATTCAAACTCGACGAATTGAAACCGGGCGAAACGGCGCCGACCTTCCTCACGATTCAGAGCACCGGTGGTGTTCGCCGCACCGTTGATGCCGCCGCAGCCGCGGTGACGAAAATTCTGCCCGTCACCAACGACAACCGGCGCGTTCCGCAGCCGATCAGCAGGTTGATTCTCGCCGAAAACTGCGGCGGTTCCGACGGCAACAGCGGCATCACCGCGAATCCGGCGCTGGGCGTGGCGTCGGATGAACTGGTTCGTTACGGTGGCACATCCGTGCTCGCCGAGACACCGGAGATTTACGGCGCGGAACATCTGCTCACGCGCCGCGCCGTCAGTCGCGACGTTGGTGAGAAACTGGTTTCGCTGATTCGTTGGTGGGAAAATCACGCGCGCCGGCACGACGCCACCATCGATAACAATCCTTCCTACGGAAACAAAGAAGGAGGGCTGACTACGATCTACGAGAAGAGTCTGGGCGCGGTCGCCAAAGGCGGGCAATCGCCGCTGGCAGCCGTTTACCAATACGCCGAACCGATCACGACGACCGGTTTCTGTTTCATGGACACTCCCGGTTACGATCCGGTGAGCATGACCGGTCTCGTCTGCGGGGGTTGCAACATCGGCGTCTTCACTACCGGACGCGGCAGTGTGTACGGCTGCAAACCCGCGCCGTGCATTAAAGTCGCGACCAATACGCCGCTCTACAACTGGATGCAGGACGACATGGACATCAACGCCGGCACGATCCTTGACGGGACAGAGACGGTGGAACAGGTCGGGCGGCGCATTTTTGAAAAAATCATCGCCGTGGCCGGCGGCGAAAAAACCAGGAGCGAATTGGCTGGCATCGGCGACGAGGAATTCGCGCCGTGGATTCTGGGCCCGACGTTCTAGCAACGACCAGGAGCCGGAATGCTTATCAGCGCCCACTTCCTCGTCGCTTCCCTGATCTGGGGCTCCGTGGGTGTCGGATTTTTCATTTACGGCAAGAAACAACAGTCGCTGGTGCCGTTGTTTGGCGGGTTGTAGCTCATCGGCGTTTCCTACTTCATCGAATCCGCCCTTTACATGTCGCTCGCCGCCATCGCGATTCTTGCCGGCATATGCTGGCTCAAGAAACAGGGCTATTGACCTGCGCCCGACGAATTATTTTGTCGCCGTAAAGCTGGTGGCGCCACTGCCCGGATTATAACCGGCCCTCGAGGCCATTACATGGACGAGATAAGTTCCGCTGCCGTCCCGCCTGGTGTTGATCGAATACTGAAAGCGCGCAATGCCATTGACGTCGGTGGTGATGTCGTTTGACACCGGTGGGGATGGTCTGCGCGGACGAAAACAGTCGCAAGTCGGACTCGATGAAATCGACGCGTGGATCCTCGCGGAGCGGTTGCAAAAGTTCTTCCGGAATTTCCGCGGCGAATCCATTCAGCGCGTGAGCGTAAGTGTGGCTCGGCTCGAAGCCGAGCGTGTTCGCGACCTCGGCGGCCGAGTGACCGTGTTTGAGGACGACGATGAACCTGCCTGGGACTGCATAGGGTTGAAGCTTCTGGGCCACCACAGGAAAACCTGAACCTGGACCGCATACGGCTGGCTGTGTCGAACGCCGTTCTCACGACGAGCGGCGAATCCCGCGCGTCCGTGCTCCGTTCCAGATCGGGGCGCTTCTCCTCCGGCGTCACCGGATTCCTGGCCCGCTTGCCCCGGGAATTGCCGGACCGGTTTTGAGATCGCGGAGAGCGAATTCGCAATCTTGCACGACGGTCGCCGGATAGATTACAGAATCCACCGGCCGGTTCATGCGCCGAAAGTGGACAACGTTGATGTTGCTTTTCATTCGGCCGGGAGCAGAAGCGATCCCGCCTAAAATTTGGAGAGCGGCGAAAGTCGCAAAAACAGGGTGGTCGCGGAAGCGCGCCAGTCTGTTTCGGCTGCGGCCGGACTCGATGGCGCAAATCAAGACACCGGTACCGATTATCACACACTATTGCCGCCCGGTGTGGCTGGCCGCGGTGGCATCACGGCTGCTGAGAGTGGAGTCACACCTGTTGTGTCAGGTGCGATTAAACGGATTTTGTATCAGAAGGAATTGTATGAAAAGGATGTTGTGCCTCCTATCGAGAATACTCACGCTGTGTGTGCTGCTCGTTGCTCCGCGTTGCGGACTGGCCGCAAACCCAACCTCCGAGACGAAACTGCTCCCCAATGATACGGACTTTTTTCAACAGTTCGGATATGCGGTCGCCCTGAGCCAGGACACCGCCGTGATTGGCGTTCCGAGCGACGGCATCAACTCAGGCGCAGCCTACATTTTCGCGCGCAGCGGCGGGGTCTGGAGTCAGCAGGTTAAATTGCTGGCCGACGATACGCCCGCGGCCCGCCAGTTCGGATATTCCGTCGCCATTAACGCAGACACGGTCGTCGTCGGCGCTCCGAACGATTCCGGCGTCGGCGCCGCGTATGTTTTCGTTCGCAGCGGCGCGTCCTGGATGCAACAGGCAAAACTGCTCCTTCCGGACCC
>QHPA01000421.1:1995-4623 GCA_003218935.1 Verrucomicrobiota bacterium | reverse complement strand
GACTGGGCACAGCGCCTGGGCTTTCGCTCCATGGAATGGATGGGATTTCACGACGGGCCAGCCGGACCAAACCACGCAGACTGGAAACGGTTCGCCGAAAAATTCGCCGCGGAAGCCAAAGCGCGGGACATTCGCATTTCCGCCATCGGCGCGCTTTATCAAAATCCCCTTGACCCGAAGCAAACCGAATTTGCCCGCGCTGTGTTTCGCCGCGCCATCGAGGTGGCGGCGCACATCGGCGTGAAAACCGTCGCCGGGTTTGCGGGCGCGGTCATCGAAACCGAACTGGACGAACGCGGCGGCCATGTCGTTTACAAGCCGTTTGAAAACTACCTGCCCCAGGTATTGGCGTTTTGGGAACCGCTGGCAAAGCTCGCCGCCGACCAGGGCGTGCGCGTCGCCTTCGAGCATTGCCCGCAAGGCGCGTATCATTTGCCGCTCATGAACTACAACATGCTCGGACAGCCGGCGATGTGGGAGCGGCTCTTCAACGCGACCCGGTGCGAAAACCTCGGCATCGAATGGGACGCGAGCCATTTGATCTGCCAGTTCATTGATCCGGTCGCGAATGTCCACAAGTTCGGGCGAAAAATTTTTCACGTTCACGCGAAGGACGCTTACATCAACCGCCCGTTGCTTGAGGTCTATGGCCTCTGTCATCCGGGCGTGGCCGAACATCGTTTTCCCGGCCTCGGACAGGCGAACTGGGCGGAAATCATTCACGCATTACTGCGCGCAGGCTACGATTCCGACCTGAACATCGAAGGCCGACACGATCCGGTGTTTCGCGACCACGAACCGAGCGAAGGGGCGCCGCTCGGCGGCCGGAGGCTGGAAGACGCGGGGCTGATGATCGCGAAGCGAACGTTGGAGCGTTACCTGGCGCCGGTGGCCCCGGAGTGAGACGGAGCGGAAATTGTTTTTGGTAGTCGCTACAGATCGATTCCCGGAACCCCACAATCCGCCGGCCAACACCAAAAAAATCTGTCCCTCGACAGAACGGAGGTGCGGGGGCAAAGTAGGGCGTCATATGGAAACAAATTCTGAAAACTCCGTCATTCTGGAAAAGACGAGGGAACTCTGCCAGGCGATCATCGAGCAACTCGACTTCCAGACGATCCGCCATCGAGTGGACGCCTTTCTGGCGGACGAAAGCATCAAATTGCAATACCAGGAATTGAGCGACCGCGGCGCGATGCTGCAGCACAAACAACAGACGGGCATGCCCCTCGACATGGCGGAGATCGCGGAGTTTGAAAAGCGGCGCGAAGCATTTCTGAGCAGCCCGGTGGCCCAGGGTTTCCTCGACGCCCAGCAGGCGATGCAACAGGTGCAGGAATCGGTCAACCAATACGTCACGAAGACCTTCGAGTTGGGCCGAATGCCGCAAAAGGAAGATTTTGACCACGGCTCGTGCGGTCATGGCTGCGGCTGCAGCCATTGATACGCAGTCCGCAGCGCGCCCCCGGCGTTGATCGTGCGCCCATGAGACGAAAAGAGCGCTGGTTTGCCGCTGTAAAATTCGGACAGGAACGCGGACAGCCTTGTCCGCGAGTTCCTTGATTCGTCGGACATGGCTGTCCGCGCTCCGATAGGCGTTCATGGAAAGCCTCACCCCACCAAACTGTTCCATCACCAAGCGCGCTCGGACGTTGATATAGCGTCACTTTTTCTTCTTCTCCTTAAGCTCCTCGATCTTCTTCTTCGCCAGCGTGTAATCCTGTTTGGCGGACTGTTCCAACAACTTCATGCCGGCGGCTTCGTCCTTGTCCACGCCATCGCCCTTCAGGTAACGCAGGCCCAGCTCATACTGGGCCGAAGGCGAACCTTCCGCCGCACGTTTCTTTTGAAACTCGATTGTCTTACGGAGCGCTTCCTGTTTGGCCTTTTCCGCGTCAGCGGGCGGAGGCGGCGCGGGAACCGCCGCGTTGTTGGGCGGGGGAACCGCTGCCGGCGGCGGCGGCGCCGGCCTGGATGCGGGCGTCCCCGTGGCAGGCGACGCATTGTTCGGCGGCGGAACAATTCTGCGCGTCAGTTGCCGGGCTGTTTGCGCGGATAAATTTGTGACGGCCAGAAACAGAATCCAGGCCGACCAGCAGATTGGCAGGACTCTTTTCATAGGTGAGCAGAACGTTCCACAGACCTCGCGAGTCGGCAAGGGGGAAAGCGGCTCGAGTCCAGGGCCACGTCCTGCTTTGGTGGCGGCTGTGCTGCTGCACCGCCGCGGGCCCCGGCAGCGGAGCACCCACCAAATCAGGACACCGCCGAGTCCAGGCTTGCGTTTCGCGTCGGTTGCATCGAAAAACAAATCATGCTGATCGTCCATGTCCAGGTTCATGTGAAATCGGAGTGCGTCGATGCGTTCAGGGAGGCCACACTCGAGAACGCGCGCCACAGCGTCAAGGAACCGGGCATTGCCCGCTTTGATGTCGTCCAGCAAGCGGACCACCCGAACCGTTTCGTGCTCGTCGAAGTCTATCGCAACACGGACGCGCCGACGACACACAAAGAGACCGCGCATTACGCCAAATGGCGCGATGCCGTGGCGCCGATGATGGCGGAGCCGCGCACGAGCGTGAAATTCACCAACGTATTTCCGGACGATGCCGGCTGGTAGCGCTTTCGTGG
>QHPA01000421.1:0-1880 GCA_003218935.1 Verrucomicrobiota bacterium | reverse complement strand
GCCAAAGAATTCGGTGACCGCGTGCTGGTCGTGACGGGCAAAGGCGTGGACCGCGCTCGGCCGTTGCTCGCGCTACTGGAGGCGAGCGGCATTTCTTCCGCTTCCTTCTCCATTTCCGGCGAGCCGATCATCGACCTGGTTGTCCGTGGCGCGCGGTTTGCCCGAGCGGAAAAGTGCGGGTTCGTCATCGGATTCGGCGGCGGGAGCGCCATCGACGCCGGCAAAGCCATCGCCGCGCTCATGACGAACGAAGGCGATGTCCTCGATTACCTCGAAGTCATCGGCCAGGCCAAGCCGTTAAAGAACCCGCCGGTGCCGTTCATCGCCATTCCGACCACCGCCGGCACCGGCGCGGAAGTGACACGCAACGCCGTACTCGCCTCGCCGGAATATCGCATGAAGGTCAGTCTGCGCAGTCCGCTCATGCTGGCAACAGTCGCCCTCGTTGATGCGGAATTGACTTACGACCTGCCGCCGGGATTGACAGCGAGCACGGGCCTCGACGCGCTTACGCAACTCATCGAGCCTTTTGTCTGTTCGCGCGCCAATCCGATAAGTGACGTGCTATGCAGAGAAGGTCTGTGGCGAGCGGCGCGTTCTCTGCGTCCGGCGGTTGAATCCGGACGCAACCCCGTCGCGCGTGAAGACATGGCCCTGGCGAGTTTGTTCGGCGGACTTGCGCTGACGAACGCGGGCCTCGGCGCAGTCCACGGATTTGCCGCGCCGATTGGCGGCATGTTTTCCGCGCCGCATGGAGCTGTCTGCGCCGCGCTGTTGCCGCACGTAATGGAGTTGAACGTCCGCGCCTTGCGTGAACGCGCCCCCGGCGGCGAGTCGTTGCGCCGCCACGACGAAGTCGCGCGCCTGCTGACGGGAAGCGAAACGGTAACCGCCGGCGACGGCATCGCGTGGGTGCGCGACCTGTGCCGCGAATTGCGGATACCGCCGTTGCGAGCTTACGGAATCAGCGTGAACGATTCGTCCGTCCTTGTCGAAAAATCCGCGAAAGCCAGCAGCATGAAAGCCAATCCGATTGCGCTGACGGCCGAGGAAATGAGAGAGATTTTGGAACGGGCGCTGTAGAACCCTTGGAGAGATCAGGGGCGGGTTCGATCTGATTGACGATGATGGACCCGTCTGCTTAGCTGGCGTCCAACGGCGAATTCAAACCAATGAAAGCCTGCCTTCTCCGCCACGCGCTGGCGCTCGCTGCGTTGGCAACGTTTTACCTCCGCGCCGACGACTGGCCGCAGTGGCTCGGCCCGCAGCGCGACGACGTGTGGCGCGAGACCGGCATCCTCGAAAAATTTCCCGCGGAAGGACCGAAAGTTCGCTGGCGCACGCCAATCGGCGCGGGATACACCGGACCGGCCGTAGCGAACGGTCGGGTCTATGTCATGGACCGCCAGCTCACCCCGGGCGTGAGCAACCCGTCGAATCCGTTCGCTCGGGGCGAGATTCCCGGGAGCGAGCGCGTGGTTTGTCTCGACGAAGCCGACGGCAAAATCCGTTGGAAACACGAATACGATTGTCCTTATGCCGTTAGTTATCCTGCCGGCCCCCGCGCCACTCCAACGGTTAACGATGGGAAGGTTTACACGCTGGGGACTGAAGGAAATCTGATTTGCCTCGATACAGAAAAAGGCAAGCTGATCTGGTCGCACGAACTGACCAAGGACTACAAAACGAAGACGCCGATGTGGGGCTTCGCCGGTCATCCATTGATTGACGGGAAGAAACTGATCTGCCTCGTGGGCGGCGAAGGGAGTGTGGCCGTCGCGTTCGACAAGGACAGCGGCAAGGAATTCTGGCGCGCGCTCAGCGCGAAGGAACCGGGTTATTGTCCGCCGATGATTTACGAGTTTGCCGGGAAACGGCAG
>QHPA01000420.1 GCA_003218935.1 Verrucomicrobiota bacterium | reverse complement strand
CAGAAGCTCTCTTCATTGACCCAGAACAATCGAGCCGGCTTGGACACACGGCACGTCGCAACCCAGGGTATATCCAACAGCAGCATGGTTTCGCCCAGGTAGTTTCCCGCTTTATTGACGCCCAAAAGGATCGACTGCCGATCATACGTGCGCGTCGCGCGAACTTCGCCTTCGAGGAGCACATGGAAGAAACCAGTCCGCTCTCCTTCGGAGGCCAGCACCGTGCCGACAGGCGCCTGGATTACTTCGCCTCCGTCCAGGCATCCCGCTTGAGCGTCGGTGAGGTTGGCAAACAACGGGCTTGAACGGACCTCCTGGAGCTCGTTCGTGTTCATAACTACAGGAGGCCAAGGTACTGATGAACCAGTTTCACGGCCATGGCGCCTTCTCCCACACCTGAGGTGACGCCTTTGGCAGAGCGGTGACGGACATCGCCCGCAACGAAAATGCCCGGCACGCTGGTTTCCAGGTAGAATGGATCGCGGTCCACGGACCATCCGGTCGGGCGCTTGCCCTCAAGCATCAGGTGCTGACCGGAAATCAGGTAACCTTGCGCATCGCGCTCGACGATTCCTGCGAGCCAATCGGTCCGGGGAACAGCACCCGCGTAAATCAGCAGCGCACTGGCGGGCACGGCTTCCGTTGAGCAGGTTTTGTTATTCTGAATCGTGATCCTCTCGCAGTGGTCAGTGCCTTCCACCGCAATGACGCTGGAGTTCAGTTTCACCTCGATGTTTTTGGTGGCAGCAATCTGGTTTTCCAGATATTGCGACATCGTGTCGGACAAAGAATTTCCGCGCACCAGCATCGTCACCTGACGGGCAAATCTGGAGAAATACATGGCGGCCTGGCCCGCGGAGTTTGCCCCTCCGACGATGTAAATATTGCCGTCCCGATAGGAAAACGCTTCGGACATCGGCGCATAATAGTAAACACCCGCGCCGCTGAGCCGGTCCAGCCCGGGCACGTCCAGTTTCCGGAAAGCGATGCCGGTGGCAATGAGCAGCGCGCGACAGCCGACCTCCACTCCATCGGACAGTGTCAGCACGCGGCTTGGCCCTTCAATACGAACACTCCTGACCTCCTGCGGCGTCAGAATCTCGACGCCAAAGCGCCGGGCCTGGGCGACGGCGCGGAGCTTCTCGTTCAATGAGCAGCGTGTGCAGCCCATCGGCAGCCCCATACACTGCCGCGGCCAGCCCGGCCGGACCCGCCCCGACGACGACCAGGTCATAAAACGGAAACTCCGCTTTTGTTTTCAGTCCCAATTTGCGTGCGACTTCGGAAGTAGGTGGGTTGCCAAGAAAGGAGCCGTCAGGAAATACGACCACAGGCAGCGACGAAGCATCCGCTCCGGTTGTAATGACGAGTTGCTTCGCCGCCTCATCCGTTTCCACATTGAGCCATTGGTGGGGCACAAAATTGCGTCCCAGAAAATCGCGCACATCACTTGAATGAGGTGACCACTGGTTCCCGATGACGCGGACGCCCTCAAAGGTGGGATGGTAGGAAGCCTGCCAGTCATCGAGCATGTCGTCCACGACGCCATAGAGACGTTCCTCAGGCGGGTCCCATGGTTTCATCAGGTAATGATCGATGTGCGCGTTGTTGATGGCGCGAATGGCCGCGTCGGTGTCCGCATAAGCGGTCAGCAACGCACGCTTCGCATCCGGGTAAGGTTCAATCGCCTTTTCCAGGAACTCCACGCCGGTCATGCGTGGCATTCGTTGGTCGACAAGGAAAAGCGCCACTGGTTCGTTACGGAGCTTCAACTGCTTTGTCGCTTCCAGAGCGGAAACTCCCGAATCTGCCGAGATAACCCTGTAACGATCGCCATAATGGCGGCGGAGATCGCGCTCCACCGCCCGCAGCACGTCCGGGTCGTCGTCCACCGTCCAGATGAAAGGCTTGGCCATAGTCGCTATTTATGAACTCCGCTCCCGAGGCTCAGTGTGCTGGAGCGCTCGGAACGGCGTATTCGGGGAATTTTGTCGGTGGAGCTTTATGCACCATTGTGTAGGCGTATTCCACGCCCATGCCGTAAGCCCCGCAGTGGTGCTTCACGATGTCCATGACGGCGTCGTAGGTGTCGCGCAGTCCCCAATCACGTTGCCACTCCAGCATCACAGACCTTTTTCGCTCCGTTTCGCAAGCTGAGGTTTATTTGGCATAGTTTTGTCTTTTAACAATGTTGATGCGTCGGATTTTTGGTCCGTGAAAATCGAATGGATGATGGTTTTGTGTTTGTCGGGTTGTCCGGGGTTAACAGGCCCTTGTCGGTCGAACTTGCGCTCATAAAATCTTGTTACCGGGATTTGAATTCACACCAAGAGCATGATGTCTCGCAGGGTCACGCGCTATTGACCAGGTAGAGGAATTTTTCGCGCTGCGAACGGACTACCTTGGATTACTCCTTTCGGAGGAGGCTGTATTTCTGGTGTCACTGATCAGCGGGAAGGGCAGTGAATTGAGTTCGATAAACGTCCGATGACTTTCAGGTGAATCGATGCTGACACCGAAAAGATTGGCTCGGCTTCCGAACTCCGCCCACGCGTCGCGAAGCTTGCACGCCTGGGTAGTGCATCGCTCAACTCAGTTCAAGCTGTCGAGAGGGCAGGTCGGCCCACAGAGTTTTCCGAAAATCCGGCCCTTGTCGCTTAGCCTCTTACACCCGCGAAGGGGCCAAAAAATCAAGATTTACTCAATGCGGACGGAAGTTGGGCGAGCCGCGATTCAGTCCATCGCGTTGACTGCCAGGGCGAATTGAGGAAGACCCCGATCAGCCAGGAGCAGTCCTTTCTCCGGTTTCTGGTTCGCCGCGACCATGGTGGGTGACTCGGCTCGCCGAACCAGATTTGTAAACCGCGTCGCACGTTCGGCGACCACCCGGGAAATGCGCTTTTGCTGGTACCCGACACGTTGGAATTGTCCCGGCGCATTCCAGAGAACGTAGATGTCGAAGGCCCCTGGTGCATGGCCAGTGTGGCGACGGTATGCGTCAACCCGCACCGCGAGAACTTGTTCGGCGATACGCCATGCCTCATTCTTGTCCCAGAATCTTGAGGAGGATGAATACGCTCGCCAGATGTTTTTCTTGATCTGATAACGACTGACTTCGCCGGCGTAGCCTACCGCATGGTCATCGTCGCCGCTTTCAATGGCTCCCAGCGCGTCCCTGATCGAGAGCGCGTTGCATTGAGGGCTCAGAAAAGCCGCACACCAGATGGCTACAAGGCAAATGACTTTGCCCAATCCCACGCCTGCACGCACGCGCAACCCACTGGTCTCTCGCGCTCTTATGTTTTTCTCACTCATCTGCTCCGTATCTCTTGCATGTCACGTTCCAGCCCAGCCTGCAAATGGCCCCGGCGGACAACCCATTGGAGCGCAGGATAATCGAAACCAGGTGAAATTGCTCCCCCAACACCCGGTCTCAGCCTGATCCAGCAAATGCATCACATTCGCATTTCCCTGCAACGAAAGAGGATCATTGCAGGAAGGAAGTGAAAACGGGCTGAATGGACGAATTCCTGTGATGTGCCCGAACGGTGCCGGTGCCGCAAATCGCCTGCTTCGCGACGCGGCGATACGTCGAAGGGTCTGCGCGCCGGATGGCTTCGGCGACGAACGCCACACACGCGCCGACGGGATCCGGAACGGTGACGACATAAATTCAGCGTCGGATGCGCTATGCCACTGACCCATACCAGAGAACTGTTTGCCAAAGCACTGAAAGGCAAATACGCCATTGGCGCCTTCAACGTCAACAACATGGAGCTGCTCCAGGCCATTGTGGAAGCGTGCGAAGAGGAGAAAGCGCCCGTGATGCTTCAGATTTCCAAGGGCGCACGGCAATACGCAAATCCGGTTTATTTAAAAAAACTCATTGAGGCGGCGGTGAGTCTTTCCAATATTCCAATTGCGGTTCATCTGGATCACGGGGATTCGTTTGAACTTTGCAAGGAATGCATCGACGAAGGTTTTACCAGTGTCATGATTGATGGCAGCCACTTGCCAAGCGAGGAAAACGTCGCCGTGTGCAAGAAAGTCGTCGAATACGCCCACAAACACGACTGTGTGGTGGAGGGGGAACTTGGGATGTTGGTGGGCGCCCAGCACGACGAAGGAGAGGAGGGCGGGGGCTACTCGAAAGGTGGAGTTTACACTCATCCTGACGAAGCGGTTGAATTTGTTAAGGCGACGGGTGTGGACTCTCTGGCGGTCGCCATCGGCAACTCTCATGGCGCCTATAAATTCAAGGGCGACCAGCGCCTTAATCTGGACCGATTGAAGGCGATTAAGAAGGCGCTGATGGACGCGGAGTTGGGTGATTACCCCCTCGTTCTCCACGGCGCATCCAGCGTT
>QHPA01000419.1:2867-3108 GCA_003218935.1 Verrucomicrobiota bacterium | reverse complement strand
CAAGTAAGCGAACAGGTCGGAGACATCTTCCCGCTTCAGCCCTTCCAGCAAACCTTCCGGCATGATCGACGTCCGGGTGAAACCCGCGCGTTTGATGTTGTCGCGCGAAATGCGAAGGTCTTCGCTGTTGGGCTGACGCAGCACGATCGTGTTTTCGTCCTGCAACACGAACAGCCCCTCCTGCACCTCGCCGTCGCGGATCTCGACGCGGAAGCGACGATAGCCGGCTTCCATCGCGGCG
>QHPA01000419.1:0-2850 GCA_003218935.1 Verrucomicrobiota bacterium | reverse complement strand
CCATGAACACTGTGACAGACACCACACGTCGAGCTGAAAATCTGCTGCCCGCGAACAAGGTCGCCCGGCTGGTTTGCCAGCGCGCGGAATTGAGCGAATTTTTCTTCCAACGTCTTCGCTTCAATTTCGGTCATCAGTGGAGGAAGATCGCTGGTGCGCTCGATGTGCGCGGTGCCATGTAGTTTCCCCCAGGAATCACCGACGCCGTGATACAATAGCGCAGGTGTCTCGCCTGCCAGTGTCGAGTCACGAGGAGAGACAGGCGAGACGCCTGTCCTACTTTCCATCGCAAGATTCGCCGTCGCGCGGATGTCATCGGACGAACGGCAGAGGGTCCAGATGCGAAACTCCGCAGGCTCGCCCGCGGTGCCACCGTTGGGGTTCGAATAACCAACCTTCAAATGCTCGAAGTCACGCTTCTCAACTGCCTGGCTGGTCACGTCCAATTCGCCGTTCAGATAGAGGCGGAAGCGGCCGTCAGCGTCGCGCGTAAACGCGACATGCGTCCACGCTTCGGGCGCGATTGGTCTCGTCGCAATAACGATGTCGTTAATCGCGCCCCCGACCCATACGCGGAACCGGCTGTCGTGAAAGTTCGCGTCGAGCGCGCCCGCCCCGGCGAGGATCGAATCCTGATTGTTGATGCCCGGATCGAGTTTCACCCAGCATTCGACCGTGAACGGGCCGCGCAGCGTGATGTCTGTGTCCACATAGTCACCGTCGCCGCCATCGAGGCGCAGCACCGGCTTCATGGACGAACCCAGTTCTGCCACGAGCCGTTTCAACGCGGCATCGTCGGGCAGCACGATGGAAAGTTTGTCGAGCGTGTAGCCATCGAGTTCGTCGCGCGCAATCGCGCCTCCGCGCACGGCGACGAGGAGTTGCTTCGCGCTCGCGGCCGTGCCGGCGAGACGATCCACCACTGCCTTGCGCAACGCAGGCGTAAGCGAGGGCCAGACTTCGAGCAACGCCGGAACCGCTGCATCGGATTTGGCGGAGGCCAGCGCGCTGACCGCTTCGCGTTGAATCGCCGCGTTTCCACTCGTCGCGAATTGACGAAAGACATCGACGCGCGTCGAACCGGACTCGCGCAGCGCTCGCAATACGGCGAGGCGGCGATCATTACCGGCCGGCGGCGTTGTGGAGGCGGCGACCAGCAGATCCTCCAGACCCGTGAGATGGAAACCCGCCGCGAGTTTCACGAGCAGATCCTGATTCGCATCACTCGGATCGCGTGCCAGCAGGCTGCGGAGGGCATCGGTCAGCAACGGCGCCAGCACGGCGTGGTCGGGCAGGCGACTGCGATTGTCGTAAAGCAAGCGGAGGGTGCTCGGGACTGCGAGTGCGGTTTTGAGCAGGCCGTTGGCCCGCGGTTCGTTTGGCACCGATGCGATCACCAGCAGTTCTTCGTTTGAAGGGCCCCGTTGCATTCGGGGCAGCAAGGCAGCCAGGCGTTTCGCCCCTTCGGTCCCGCCCATCGCAACGGCAGCAAATGCGCGAGCCGACAGTAGCGCGGGCGTCTCCCTTGTCTCATCCTTGTCCAGCCAGGCCGCAACTGCCGACGGGTGCTTCTCCAGGGCTGATCGGGCAAGATACGATTCGAAAGAATCAAAATAGCCGCGCCATTTCGGGTCCGGCTCACCAGGTGACTGAGTCGCCGCCTCGGCAAGAATAGAAATCACTTCCGTTGCGGGAAGTTCACGTGTCGGGACCCGCTCAACCAACTCGTCGAGCAGTCGAATCGATTCCTGACGGACCAAACGGTCGGTGTCCGCCAGGCCGCGTTCGGCCATTTCGAGTTGCGAACGGACAGGCAGGCTGGACGACTGCGCAACGGCGCCGCGGGCGACGCGCAGCGCCTCCTTCCGCAGAGCACGATGCCTCGCCGTGGCAAGTTTCTCCAGTTGCGCCGGCTCCACTTTGTCCAACCCCTCGAGACACCACAGCGCGCGAATGCGGAGGTCGTTCGGTTGCGAATCGTCCATCACCATCCCGGCGAGTCTCGGCGCCAGCGAAACCGCGTGACGATCCACAATTTCCTGCCACGCGGCGTTGACTTCCCATGTGTTTGCAGCGCGAAGGTGATCGAGCAGCTCATTTTCGGGCGCTCTGTAGAGATTCGGTAGATCTGTTCGTGGTGGCTGGGATTCGTGGCGCACGCGCCAGATGCGACCGCGGGTCTTGTCGCGTTCGGGATGGTTCCGCGGCACCTCGTTGTGCGAAATGATCTTGTTATACCAGTCCACGAGGTAGAGACAGCCGTCCGGGCCGAACTGAATCGCGACCGGGCGAAACCACGGATCGCTGGAAAGCAGAAAGTCAGGCAAGTGTTCAAGCTGCCAGCCGTTGCCGTAGCCCCTGTAGCCGCGGACGTAAGGAGGCGGATTCGCGCCGTCCGCCTCGTTACCTCGGCGGCTACCGCGATGGCAGCGAATCGCTTGAATCCTGGCCGTGATGGGATTGGCGATGTAGAACACATCTCGAAACTCGCCGGGAAAACTGTCGCTGCCTTCGCTAAGCGCGAGTCCGCTCAGGCCGGTGCCGCCCATTTCCTTTTCGCCGAGCTTCGGGAAGGGCGGCGCGTAGGGACGCGGCACATCGTCGCCGCAGAGCGGATACGACGCGCCTTCGAGGAACGGCATCATCGGCCAACCCTGGTCGTTGGCCTCTTGAATGAAGATTTCGCCGAGACGGTCCACGACCAGGCCCCAGATGTTGCACGGTCCCCAGCCGATGATCTCGAACCGCTTGCCGTCCGGAGTGAAGCGCGCCAGTTTCGTTTTGTTGAACTCAGTGACGTCGCCGGGCCCGGTTTTAACCTTGGAGTAGTTGAACGCGCCTTGTGCCATC
>QHPA01000226.1 GCA_003218935.1 Verrucomicrobiota bacterium | reverse complement strand
CTGGGACAAACTGAGCGACGTGACCGTTGATATCAGCTCGGCCTTGGCGCCAGGCGCGGCTTACGAAGTGCGAAACGCTCAGGATTTCTTCGCTCCGCCAGTGTTGACCGGCGTCTTTGACGGCCAGCCGCTGGACCTTCCAACGACAGGTTTGAAAGTAGCCGTCCCCAACGGTCCCTTGCTCACCCCACCGCCGACCGGGCCGACCTTCAACGTCTTTATCCTGCTGCCCGGTTCGGTCCGTCTGCAAGCCGCGGCGGTGGATGGTCAAGCGCGGATCTCCTGGCCGACGAACTCCGGCAAGTGGGTCTTGCAATTCACGGAGAGTTTGTCCCTCAACAGCGTCTGGACGGATGATCCCAACACCCCTGTCGTCGTCGGCGGTCAATACGTAGTGACGAATTCCATTTCGCCGGGCGCCCGGTTTTACCGGTTGCGAGCCGCTCCATAGCGCCCGGCCTTTCGCACAGCCCAAACTGAGTATTTTTCGATTAAGAAGCATCGACTGAGCACCGTCGGCGGATTGATGGAAAGGCTCCTGTTCCATTTGGACCTGCTCACCGACCATGAACGGGATTGTCCTCATATTGCTCCTCGCGTTCGAAACCAGGTTCACCGACCGAGAACGAGGACGACGACGAGGACAACGGGACGATTCATGGACAAAACGATCCTGCCCGGCAGCGGCTTTCGACCATTGACCGATTTCGCATGTCTGCGGGTTTTCATTGCCTGCGGTTGCGTATTTTCGGGACCGGTCGGACAGGCCCAAACTCGAGGGTCGCTGGCCGGAGAGGAAGCGGCGCAGGCACTGAAAAAGTCGATTGCGGCTGAGGAGTATAATCTGAGGTACGGTCCTGTCCGCTTCCAGACCCAGGGTAGCGTGGGCCTGGGGTACACGGACAACGTCTTTTACTCTGAAAAGAATCGGAAAGCGGATTTTCTGGTTAACCCGGAAGTTGATCTGCGGGCGTTTTGGCCGATCACCGAACTCAACACGCTGAGGCTGTCCCTTGGCCTGGGCTATGAATGGTATCTGAACAACACGATCCTGAACAGCGGCGCACCGCTGATTAACCCGGATTCAGAACTGGCGTTCAATGTTTTCGTGGGTGATTTTCGAATCAAATTGCACGAGAAGTTCTCTTATCAGGAGAGCCTGTTCTTCAACTCGTTCCCTGGTGCGAACGAGCTGTTTCTCAGCGGGGTACGACCATGAGAATTTCATCCCCGTGACCACACAGTTTGACTACCTGAAGCGGGCTTCAGAATGGTTTACGGCCAGCGCGTCATTGCGGATCGGCGACAGCGCACAAACCGGCTTGGAAGCGCAAGCGAGTCGGCACGATTATGAACGGGAAACTGTGCTCAATAACAATTGGAGGGCCAGGGTGGGGCCGTTTGTGGAAGTCAACTCCGAAGAGAAAATCGGCCTGCGGGCCGGAGGCGGTTTCGATACGGCCCATTTTGATGCCGCAGCTGCTGACGGCAATTTTGCGACGTACTATGTGTATGTGAGAATCCAGCAGGAAACACGTTTGTTCACCCATGCGCTGACGGCCGCGCGGGAGCATCTGCTTGGCGACAACGCGAACAACTTGAGGACAACCCGCGTTCGCTACTCGATTTCCTCGCCCGTCCTCAACCATGTGGACCTGGGAGCGAATTTATCCATCAATTTCGCAGAGGAATTCGGCGGGGCCTTTAGAGAAAAATTCACCTATTATCGCGCCGGCCTGACGATTGGCTATCAGTTCCACAAGTATTGGCGGACAGACCTGGGATATGATTTCTACCTGAAAGAGTCGGACTTCCCGCTGCGAGGTTTTGCTCGGAATCGGCTCGCCTGGGATTTGGCCTTCAGCTATTGAAAAGCAGCGTTTGGTCGCTCCTCAGCCAAGAGACATGAGGTTCGTCCTCGTCGGAAATAACTCCGCTGCCTTCACTCCATGAACCACCCCTCACCCCGTCTGCGGCCACCCTCTCCCCTCCGAGGGGAGAGGGACGGGGTGAGGGGTGAGTCCTCGTCGTCGTTCTGATTATGAAAAGGCGATCCCTTATTTTGGTGGCTATTTGTTTCGGCGTGCATCTTGCCAGTGCCGAGACGAAGGAAACCAACAGCCTGGCGCTCCCGGACGCTGCCACGTCAATAACTTTGCTGGACGATCGCCAGAAGCTGGGGCCTGGCGACCGTGTCACTTACCGCGTGATCGAGGACCAGGACGACCCTCGCTCCCTGACGATAACCGATTCGGGCGATCTGGAAGTGCCCTACCTTGGGCTGGTTCATGCTGCGGGCAAAACCAGTCTGCAACTCGCGAAGGAAGTCAAAGGCCTTTTAGAGAAGCAACTTTATTATCAGGCGACGGTGATCATCGCCATTGAGGTAGTGAACAAGACGCGGGTTTCCGGCAAGGTCTATGTTACCGGCCAGGTGCGCAACCGGGGTGGCTTTGAAATTCCCGGAGGCGAGACCCTCACCGTCAGCAAGGCGATTTTGAGCGCCGGTGGGTTCAGCGACTTTTCCGACAAGAAGAACGTGCGGTTGATCCGCAAGACCGCCAACGGGAAGCAGACTTTTATCATCAACGTAGTTGAGATTTGGGAGAAGGGGAATCTGGATAAAGACCTGGTGGTTCAGCCGGACGATTTGATCGTTGTACCCGCCCGGCTGGTGAATTATTGATGGGAGGGCTCGATGAACAACAACAACCACCCTAACGCTGCGGCGGTGGATTTGTTCGCCCCGGCGGACAGGTTCGTTTCGGCCTCAAGGCTGTATGGACGGCTGCATCGGTGGTGGCTTCTGCTGGGCCGGTACTGGTGGGTGATTGTTTTGATCCTGGTTCTGGTGCTGGGGCCGGTCGGTTTCCTGAGCTTCAATTCTCTGCCCGCGTATGAGTCGAAGGCCCGGATGTGGCTGACCGGCAGACTCGATATCTACGAGGGCCGGCTCTATACGGAAGAGTTGATCAATTTTCTTGGGACCCAGACGGAATTGCTGCGCAGCCCGGCGATTCAGGGCCGCGCACTGGCCAGGTTGCGCTCGGAACTCAATCCCGACCTCGCGGTGCTCCTCGATGGCGGTGGAAGGCAATCAGAACTGCTCCACCTGGCCAAGGCGCTTTGCAAGAGGCTGTTTGCCTCCGGCTCTACCTCCAGCAGCAATGCGCCGCCGCGGTTTCCGTTCGACGTCAAAGTTCTGGAAGGCGCCAAAAGCAGCACTCTGGAGCTGCGGGCCATCGGAGCAGAGCCCGCCTCGACCCGGGCCTTTCTTAACTGCCTGATGGAGGAGTATCTGAGCTTCAAAAAAGAATCTCGGGAGAAGACTTCCGACCGGACCGCGACATCCCTGGGCGTCGAGGTGACACAGTTGAAGGGTGAGTTGGAGGCTCAGCAGGAGAAATTGCACGCTTTCCAGGCGTCGAACAATGTCGTGTTTCTGCAGGAGCAAGGGAACAGCGCCGGAAGCTATCTGGCCTCGCTGAACAAGCAGCTCGCCACTCTGCGCACTGAGCTCAGACTGCTGCAGTCGCTCCAGCCCGAGCAATGGATCGAAACCGGCCACAAAGGCGTGCCATCCGGTGAATCTTTGCCGGACCAGGCCGCTGAGAAAGAAATGTTGGCAAGCCTGGCGGAGCCGCAGCTCGAATTGTTCAAGGCGAACCAACAAATGCAGTTGCTCAAGGCCAAGCGTGATGAGCTTTCCCGTTTCCTGCGCCCGTTACATCCGAAAATCTTAAAACTAAACGAACAGATCGCGACTCAGGAGAAACTGGTTCAAATCTCGCGGGACGAAGCGCTGAAACAACTGGCTCATCGGCGTCAGGCCATCGAGTTGCAGGTCCAAAATTTGGAAGCCGCGTTTAAGGAATGGGATGCCAAAGCCATCGAGTCCAGCCGCAAAATGGCTGATTACGAACAAATCCGCCAGAATCTGCAGCGGCTCCAGACCGCTTACGACAAAACGTTGACTCTCATCCAGACGGTGGATGTGAGCAAAAAGGTGGAGCAGGAGAATGTCGGTATTCTCGAACCGGCGTCCGTGGCGACGCCGACCCATCGGCGGCTCAGAAACATGGCGATCGCGCTTGTCGGCTCTCTCCTCCTGGGTTTCGGATTACTCTATTGTATCGGTTTGTTTCAGGATGACTTTGCCTCGCTGGCGGAACTGACCAACCAGCTTTGCGAGGAAGTGGTGGGTCAAATCCCCGCCATCTCGATCAAGAAATCCAAAGGCCGGCTCTGCGTCGAAGGGCTGGAAAAGCAGCGCTTCGAGTTTCTGGAGGCCTTCCGCAGCATCCGCTCCTCGCTCCTGTTCATGAGCAATGGGGGAACGAAACCGAAAACGATTATCGTCGCCAGTTCGGTCCCTGAGGAGGGCAAATCGACGGTCGCACTTTATCTGGCCGCCACGCTGGCCAGGGCCAACTCGCGTGTGCTCCTCATTGACGCGGACCTGCGGCGGGCGACCCTGCACACGTTCTTTGGCACAGCCTCCAGTCCCGGCCTGGCGGAGATTCTTAACGAGGAAATTTCCTTCAAGGAGGCGATTGTTCCCACCGGGTTGGAAAATCTGGCCCTGCTGCCGGCCGGCGAAGCAAATCGAAATCCCGGCGAACTGGTGTTGAGCCCGGTCTGGCCCGGCTTTCTGGCTGAAGCCAAACCGCAGTTTGACTACATTCTGGTGGACACACCTCCGGTATTGGCGACCGACGATGCGGCGAGCCTGGCACCTAAAGTGGATGGCGTCCTGTTCGTGGTGCGCGGGTCGTTCACCTCGGCGCGAATGGCGCGCGGAGCTTTGGATGCATTACGGCAGCGTCACGTTCGTGTTCTGGGTCTCATTTTCAATCGCACCGTTTCCTCGCCTTACGAGCATGATTATTATCAGCGTTATCGGCGCGCCTATCATTGGGAACCCAAGGAGACCAGATGCGCAACCGCGCTGGCGGGCCACTCCGCTCCCGACGCCACCGACGGCTAAGTCCTGCTAAAAATGAGAGTGAGTTTCTGATGAGTGCCGAAGCAGCCACGATCCAGGCAATTCGCCCGGTTCAATCCCGGCGGTTTGCGCTCAACCTGGTTACCAATGTCGGAAACCTCGGGTTGAGCATGGTTGTGGGGGTTTTGTACGTGCCGTTTCTGGTCAGGCACTTGGGTCCAGCCGTGTATGGGTTGATTCCGCTCACTTCGCTGGTGACTTCGTATATGGCCCTCATCACGGTTGGGCTTGATTCGGCGGTGGCCAGATACCTGACAATCGCGTTGGAGCGGAAGGATCACGAAAACGCGAATCTGATCTTCAACGTTTCGCTCTGGGGCAATCTCGCGCTCAGCGCTTTGCTGGTGATTCCAGCAGTCGCTGCCATCGCGCAGGTGGACCATATCCTGAGGATTCCGCCGGGATCTGAAGCGTCGACGCGCTGGCTTTTTGTCGGCACTGTTGCCGCGTTCCTGTTAAACCAGGTCAAAACACCGTTCGGTGTTTCCTCCTTTTGCCGCAACCGGCTTGACCTGCTGAACCTCGTGGCAGCCAGCGAAACGCTCGCACGCGTGGGCCTGGTAGTTTGCCTGTTCTGCATCTTCACGCCCAGGATCGAATACGTCGGCACGGCCATACTCGCCGGGACGATTGTTTCAACCGTGGGCATGGTCTGGCTGTGGAAAGTGCTCACCCCGAGTCTCAGGATCAGCCTGGGTCAGTTCGATCGGACCATGTTCAGGAACCTGTGCAGCACCGGTGGCTGGGTCCTGATCAGTCAGCTCGGGGTCATGTTGTATTTGAACATTGATCTGCTGTTAGCCAATCGCATATTTGGCCCGGAGCAAGGGGGTCGATACGCTGCGGTCCTGGCACTGCCGACCTTGCTTCGCTCGCTCGCCAGTGCGGTGGGAGGAATCTTCGCGCCGACCATGTATCACATCTATGCCCGAGGGGATATTGACGGCCTCGTGATTTATTTGAATCGCGCGATCAAGTTCGTCGGCCTGGTGATGGCGCTGTGCATCGGGTTGATTTGTGGGTTTTCGGAACCGCTGCTGAGGCTATGGCTTGGCCCGGCCTTCGGCAGTCTGGAGTCGTTGTTGTTTCTAATGGCAATACACCTTTGTATGAGTCTTTCCATGTACCCACTCTACGCTCTGCCGTTGGCAGCGAATCGGGTGAAAGTGCCGGGGGTGGCGACGCTCGCGATCGGCGTGGTGAATCTGCTGCTCGCCTTGTTTATGGTCTGGGTTTTGGGTTGGGGTATGTACGGCCTGGCGTCTGCGGGAGCGATTACTCTGACAGTCCGGCATCTTCTGTTCACCCCGCTTTATGGAGCGCGAGTTTTGAATCAACCTTATGGAACATTCTTCCGGGGAGTCGTCCCGATTGTCCTGGCAACATTGGCGACCATCGGGATGTGCAGACTGATTCTGTGGCGCTGGGTTGTGTCGAACTGGATCGACTTCGGGATAGCGGCCTTGGGAGTATCGTTGCTTTACGCAGCGGTCGTTTACCTTCTTCTTAGCCCTGAGGAACGGTTGACTTTAAGGGATGCGACCTTCCGGTCTCGAAAGAAAGCTTAACTCACGCGGACATTTGACCTTTGGATGAACTGGAGAAAACCAGCTTACCTGTCTTACGCGTCCTTGCGAGGCTATCGTTTTCCGTCGTTTCTTGCGCAGTACTCGCGGGAATATGAGGGCGGAGTGGGCCCAGACACAGTGACGCGTGCGCTCTCCCAACTTCTACGCCATTGCCGGCATGCTGTGCCGTACTACGCCGAGCGTTTTCAGGGCATAGACAGCACCCACCTGGAAGACGCAGATCCAAGAGAATTTCTGCTCCGCCTGCCGATCGTGACGAAAGAAACGATTCGAGCTGAATTCGTCAAACTCCAGTCCACGGATCTTGGACGCCGAAAGTGGTCCTACAATACCTCCGGCGGTTCGACTGGCGAACCTGTCCGGCTCGTTCAGGACAGAGAATACGACGATCGCAGCGCCGCCATCGGCTTGTTCTACAATTGGCTGTTGGGTGGTGAGGTCGGCGAGCCGGTTGTCCGGCTCTGGGGATCCGAGCGCGACCTTGAGGGAGGCACGAAATCCCGCAAAGCCCGCTTCTTCAATTGGCTGACCAACACAACCTGGTTGAACGCGTTTCTCATGTCCCCGGAACGCATGCAGGAGTTCATTCAATCGCTGAATCGACTGCGCCCGCGCCTGATCGTGGCTTACGCGCAAGCAGCTTATGAACTGGCGCGGTTTGCCGAAGGGGAACGGATTTCCGTCGCGCCGCAGCGGGCCGTGCTCACCTCGGCCGGCACCCTCTATCCGTTCATGCGCGAGAAGATCGCAACCGTGTTCGGATGTGAAGTCTACAACCTGTATGGTTCGCGCGAGGTCAGTGATATAGCCTGTGAACTGCCGGGCCTCGACGGGCTCTGGGTTGCGCCCTGGGGCAATTATGTGGAAATCGTGGATGAGGCCGGCCGACCGGCGCCGCCGGGCACAGAAGGCAACATCGTCGTGACGTGCCTGACCAACTACGCCATGCCGCTGCTCCGCTACTGGATCGGTGATCGCGGCGCGCTGCGTCCCGACGACGCGCTGGCTGAGCATCCGGGCCCTCAGGTGCTCGAGCGGGTGTCCGGTCGCAGCGTGGATGTGTTCAGGACACGCGACCAGACGCTGATCGACGGAGAATACTTTACGCACCTCCTCTATTTCCGGCCCTGGGTCCGGAAGTTTCAGGTGGTCCAGAAGGCCCAAGAGCACGTCCTGTTCAAATGCGTCCAGGCGAATGGCGGCCCGAGCCGGAGTGAACTCGAGGACATCGCGGCGAAAGCGCGACTGGTGATGGGCGCGGATTGCCGGGTTGATTTTGAATTTCCCGACGACTTGCCGCCGCATCCTTCCGGCAAATACCGTTATACCATCTCCGAGGTCAGCGCCTGAACGAATCCGACCTCCCCGAACTCACACAGACACGCTTCTCGGAGCCCGGGCACGCCGCATGCCGATGATTACTTACAAGTCACGTTTCCTGACGCGAATTGAAGTCTGGTTTGATGACGAACCGGGCGATACCCGCTCGGCGGACTGGATACTTTATAACCAGCGTCCCGGCCCGGTTCCCGGCGCCAGCCGCAGATACTTTTACACTTACTTGATCGATCTGACTCAAAGTCGCGAGCAACTGCTGGCGGGCTTGAACGAGGACACCGCATACAAAATCCGGCGCGCCCGTGACCGGGACAAGGTCACTTGTGAGTGTTGCGATCCGAGCGATCCCGCTGTCATCGATCGGTTCGAGGAGATGTACAACCCGTTTGCCGCGTTGAAGGGCTTGCTCCCATTGGACCGGGCGCGGATAGACGGCATGGTCTCCGCGGGTGCTCTGGATCTGTCCGTCGTCAAGGATTCACAAGGCAACGTGCTCGTGTACCACGCCAACTACCGCAATCAACATCGGGCGACGGAATTGTATTTGCCGTCGCTGTACCGCAAGCTTTCCGACAGTGCGGCGAGGAACGCCATCGGCCGGGCCAACCGCTATCTCATCTGGAGTGATATGCTTCGCTACAAGGAGCAAGGGCTGAAATATTTCGACTTTGGCGGCTGGTATCCTGGAACTGCCGATCCGGCGCTGCTCAAAATCAACGAGTTCAAAAGAGGGTTCGGCGGACAGGTCGTGCGCACATACCAGTGCGAGCAAATCCTGACACCCAAAGGTTGGTTGGTGCTCCGTGTCGCCAGATTACTGAAGCAGACGAAACTCTTTCCCTCGGGTCAAGGAAAGCCGGCTGCGGACTCGCCTCCGCCGGCAGTTCGGGATACCGTGGCAGCCCCGTCAGGGTGACGGCCTCCTCCATCGATGAAGCGGACGAGCACCACGCAATATCTCCTCCGGTTTGATGACATCTGCCCGACCATGAACTGGAGGGTGTGGGCGGAGATTGAAACGGTACTGGTTCAGCGTCAATTCAAGCCGCTCCTGGCGGTGGTCCCGGACAATCGCGATCCCGGGCTGCAGGTGGACTCGCCGGCCGGGGATTTTTGGGACCGCGTGCGCGCCTGGCAGGACCGCGGCTGGACGATCGCGTTGCACGGATTCCAGCATCGCTACGTAACCCGGAGCGCGGGCATGGTCGCCGTCAGAAAGAAGAGCGAGTTTGCCGGTTTGCCGGCCGAGGTGCAGCGGGAGAAGCTTCGGCGCGGCCTGGAAATCTTCGAGCGCGAACGAATCACGTCGCGTGTCTGGATTGCCCCTGGCGACTCGTTCGACGCCGCCACGGTCGCACTGCTCCCGGAGTTTGGAATCCGGGTCATAAGCGCCGGGTATTTCCGCTATCCGTATGTTTGTCCGAGACGAATGACCTGGGTGCCGCAGCAGTTGTACTATTTCCGTCCGGCACCGGCGGGCGTGTGGACGGTTTGCTACCATCATAATCAATGGGGCGCCTCACAGCCGCGGACATTTCGCGAGGATGTGGATCAGTATGGCGCGAACGTCGTGTCGCTCGATACCGTTCTGGATCGGGGCGCCCCGCCGGAATGCAAATGGTCGGCTTGGCTCTGCACCCGCCCTCGTATCTCGCGTTTTTTGATTCGTTCGGAACTTAAACTCTGGAGTTGGAAGGGCGCCGGACGAAGGCGCCTCCATTGTGCGGACGCGAACGCAGTGCAGCTATTGAGGTAGCAGCTCTCATGTGCGGGGTTACCGGATTCTGGAATTCGCCGCGCGATGTTGGCGACGTCGAGTTGGAGCAGCTTGTCCTGCGAATGGCAGAGGCTTTGCGCCATCGAGGACCGGATGATCAAGGCACCTGGGCGGATGCCCGCACAGGTCTGGCCCTGGGCCATCGTCGATTGGCGATTCTGGACCTCAGCGCCGAGGGGCACCAGCCGATGCACTCCGTCGATGGCCGTTACGTCCTGGCGTTCAATGGAGAGATTTACAATTTCCACGCCCTCCGACGCAGGTTGGAGGAGAGAGGGCACTCTTTCCGCGGCCATTCCGATACCGAGGTAATGCTGGCGGCCTTTTGCGAATGGGGGCTCCTCCCGGCCTTGGAGCGTTTCATCGGCATGTTCGCGTTCGCATTGTGGGATCGCCGGGCGCGCACGCTAAGCCTCGTTCGCGACCGGGCAGGGGAGAAGCCGTTGTATTATGGGTGGGCCGGGGACGCGTTTGTTTTCGGATCGGAATTAAAAGCTCTCCGGGCTCACCCCGGGTGGCGCGGCGGCGTAAACCGCGGCGCGTTGGCCCTGTTGGTTCGCTACGGGTACGTCCCGGCGCCGTTTTGTATCTATGAAAACATTTGCAAGTTGCCGCCGGGTTGCGTGCTCACCTTGACCGAGGCTCAAATCCGCACACGTAATACGCCCAGGCCGGAGCCGTACTGGTCGCTGGAAACGGTTGCGGAAGCGGGAACAGCCCATCCGTTTGACGGCGTCCAGGAGGAGGCGAGCGAGCGGCTGGTAGCATTGTTGAGCCGGTCTGTCGCCCAGCAAATGGTCGCAGACGTCCCATTGGGCGCCTTCCTTTCAGGCGGTATTGACTCCTCCCTCGTGGTGGCGTTGATGCAGGCACAGAGTCCGCGGCCGATCAGGACCTTCAGCATTGGATTGAGCTGCAGCAAGTCATTTCCAGGTTGCCGAGCATCTACGACGAACCGTTGGCCGATCCTTCTCAGATTCCGACCGTCCTGCTCTGCCGATTGGCGGGAGAACAGGTGAAGGTCAGCTTGTCCGGCGACGCGGGTGACGAACTGTTCGGGGGATACGACCACTATCGCAAAGCCCAGCGCATCTGGAGGGCGATCGCCCGGATTCCCGAGCCCGTCCGCAAGCGGCTTGCCCGCCGCTTGAAGTCTTTATCCAGCGCCGGACTGGACAGAGAAGTCACATCCCGCCGGGTGAGGCAGATTTTGAGCCGTCTCTCGAATCTATCTGACATTCTGCCTGCGCCAACTGACAGGTCGCTATACCAACTGCTGATGTCCCCGAACCGTGATTCTCGCGTATGGCTGAGGGATGCAATAGAACCACAAACTCAATTCGAGGCGCTCTCATCCTGGGAGAGCTTGCCCGAACTATTGCAGCGGATGATGTATCTGGACTTCGTTTCGTATCTTCCGGACGACATACTTGTGAAAGTGGATCGGGCTGCCATGTCGGTCGGCCTGGAAACGCGTATTCCACTGCTGGATCATCGAATCATAGAATTCGCCTGTAGTCTTCCCACTTCGTTTAAGCAACGGCGGAATCAGGGCAAATGGCTGTTGCGGCGAATTCTGCATCAGTACGTTCCGCCGGCTCTCGTGGAGCGTCCCAAAAAAGGTTTTGCGGCGCCAATCGCGGAATGGCTGCGCGGCCCGCTGCGCCACTGGGCTGAGGACCTCCTCGGCGAAACGCGTTTGCGCCAGGAGGGATTTCTCGAACCTGAAACATTGCGACAACGGTGGACCGAGCACCTTTCCGGCAAGCGCGATTGGTCGGCGGGATTGTGGCACGCGCTGATGTTCCAAGCGTGGCTGCGCCAGCAAAAAGTTGTTCCGGGCCGGACGAAGGCCGCCGCCGAGTTGGCTGCGGAAAGAATGACGGACGCGGAAGTATGCCAGCCATAGCCCCGGTAATAAGCTCGCCGCCCGGCGGCTTTCCGAAGCCGGACGCAGGAACGGAGTCCAAGGCTGGCCGCCCCGGTTTCGGGGCGCTGGCCGACGATGCCTTGCGACCAAACTTTCTTGTGCGTTGGGCCTTCTACCTGTCTATCTTCTCCGTCCCTTTTGGCCATCTCTATCTGCCAGGCACGGGCGAGAGAGTCGGGGTCACCAGACTGGTTCAGCTGCTCATCCTGTGCGCCGTCCTCTCCCAACCCCGAGTCTGTCTCCGGCTGGTTCCGGTGGCCATGTTTTGGTTTCTCGCTTATTGCGGGGTGCGAATTCTCTCTGGTTTATGGTTCACACCCGAGTTGTCCACGCTTTGGTGGCCGAGCACTCTTGAATTGCTTGAGTTCTCGCTCCCATGGCTATGGCTGATGTTCAACGTCCTGCAATTTCCCCAAGCGCGCCGCGGAGGCTTGTGGGCTTTGGTCTGGGGCTGCTCGCTCTGCGCCTCCTTCCACATCGCCGGGATCGACGTGGTCGAAGTGGATCATGGAATCGAAGGGCGTTCTTCGGTGTTTGGCCAGAATGCAAATGTGATCGGCGCGATCTACGCCGTAGCGGTGATCATCCTGGTGGGACTGGGGATGTTCCGAGGTGTAAAACTGCGCGAACGGCTCCTGATGCTCGCTTTAACTGCCGTGGTTGGAGCTGGAATGGCCAAGACCGGTTCCCGGACGGCCGTTCTGATTCTCGTCATGGGTGTGCTCGTGCTTCTTTTCCAGGGCAGATCGTTCGGCTCGAGGACGAAGCGTTTTGCCGGTCTGCTGCTGATTGGCGCGGTCCTGGCGGCGATCGTCTGGCAGATACCGTCAGTCATGGAACGGTTTCAAAAGGTGAACTCCTCCAATATCTACCAGCAGGAGGGGCGGGTCCGAATGGCGCCTGTTCTTTGGGAAATGTTTCTGAGAAGCCCCATCTATGGATCCGGACCGGATTGGTATCAATTCGAGTTGACCCGCCGAGCGCTGCCTTACCTGATCAAGGAGCAGAGGACAATTGCCGCTCATAATCTCGTTTTATTGCTGCTGGTCGAGACCGGCGTGATTGGTTTTCTGCTTTTCTCGTTCGGGGTCGGGACGGCGCTGGCCGGGGCGTGGAGAGCCCGACGCAATCCCTGCGGTTCGCTGCCGTTAGCTCTTCTTCTGCCGCTCACGATAGCGGGCGCGACCGTGTGTGATCCCAGTCACGATTTGGTTTTTTGGTTTGCCATGGCCTATGCCCTGGCTGGAGCGGCCTGAACTTCGTTACGATGTCCAATCCTATGAAAGGAAAGCTGCTCACCGAGAGCACTCGGTCGCGAGCCCTGCGCGTGGCCTTGGTTACTTCGAGTCTGAGGTTGGCCGGGGCCGAAAAGCAGACCGTTTACATGGCCCGGGCCTTGCTCGAGGCCGGAATCGATGCGCGATTGTTTTACCTCGGCGACGGTGGCCATTACGAGACTGTCTTGCAACAGGCAGGCGTCCCGTTAATCCAGATTTACGCCCCCAATAGACCGTGGCTCATTCTGGCCAGGTTGATCGGAGCGTTGTGTTTATTGCGGCCCCATATAGTCCTGGTGAGTCAATTTGGCGACCTTGTTCATGGCGGCACCGCAGGCCGGCTCTGCAATGCGCTAACCCTGGGAGGCGTAAGAAGCGATGGTTGGTACGAGCTCAACGCTCGGGGTCGGCTGAGTCAGTGGATGCTCCGTCTTGCTCACGGTCTTGTTGCGAATTCCTGCCGTGGCAGGCTCACTCTGGTGTCCCAAGGGATCCGGTCGGAGAAAATAGAAGTGCTGCCGAACGTCATTGATCTGCAAGATTTTGATGCCCGGAGTGCGCTGCATTCCGATATTTCTGTGCCTTCGGGCCGTATAATCGCGTCCGCCGTCGGCAGCCTGCATCTGTGCAAGCGTTTTGATCGGTTTCTGGAGGCGCTCGCGCTGGCACGGCGCAGCGAGCCGGCATTGGCAGGTGTTATCGCCGGGGCTGATTGCGGAGCCAAAGCAGCATTGCAGGAAAAAGCGAACGCGTTGGGCTTGGCGCCGGAGCATCTCACTTTCATGGGCGAATGCGATCGAGTTCCAGCCTTGCTCATGCGGTCTGCCTTGCTGGTTCTCTCTTCGGATTACGAGGGCTTCCCGAATGTCATTCTCGAGGCGATGGCGGCTCGGCTACCGGTCGTCACCACGCCCGCAGGAGATGCCAGCCTGGTCGTGCAACATGGCAAAACCGGCTATGTGGTTGAAAGGGAGGATACCCAGGGCATGGCCGCGTTCATGGTTCGACTGGCGCGATCACCTTCGACGAGATTGAACTTTGGAGAAACAGGCCGCAAACGCGTCGAGAAGGAATATAATTATGAATCACTCGCGAGCCGCCTGGTGGCCATATTTCACAGCTTCGCCGCCCAACAGCGGAGGGCCTCCTTGCTTGAACTGTTGGAGCGCGGCCTTGCCACCAGGAAAATCGAGCCGCTCTCAGGGGCATTGCTCCTCGAGGGGCCCGCAGCGTGATCCGTGTTTGGAGCGCCGGGTACTGGTATGTGAAACCGGCCAGCTTGATGCTATGAGCAACCTTTCCAAACTGAAGCTGTGCTTTTTGGCGGGAACGCTGGAGCATG
>QHPA01000487.1 GCA_003218935.1 Verrucomicrobiota bacterium | reverse complement strand
GGCCGACTCTCGTTGCGCTTCGGACAGATGCAGGCTTTTCTCCACGTTCGACGAGTCTATCCGCGCCAGCACCTGGTCGGCCTCCACCTTCATCCCTTCCTCCACCAGCACTTCGATGACCTTGCCGGTGACCTTCGACGAAACCGTCGCCTGCCGTCGCGCGGTCACGTAACCGGAGGCGTTCAGCAATATCTTCTGTCCGCCGGCGCCCGTCTCCTGCGCTGCAATCGTGCGCACGACTGCGGCCTTGGGACGGTTCAACCACCAAATCAAGCCAACACCCGCCGCGAGGACCGCCAGCGCAATCAACACAAGCCGACCTGGCCGCTTGCTCTTCGGGGTAGCGGTGCGGTCAATGCGCAATTCATCAAGCGTTCGCTTATCGGGATTCATGCCTTCGGACCCTTCCAGCAAACAGGTTTCCGCTGCCGCAGTCAAGTCCGCGCGTGTTCCGCTAGTAGGCTTAATTGCTTGTAGCGGCGGTCTGTGACCGCCGAAACGGCGTTCATAGAGCGTTGCTACAGCTTAGATTTTGAAATTAAGAGACTACCCGTGTTCCGGTGTGATGGGCTACTTTGACTAAAACTGGTGGGGCGAGCGTCCCCGCGAGCCGAAAAATCCAAGACTGGTCAATTCGATCGCGGCTCGCCAGTAGTCCTGCCCCACCAAAATAGCGCGGAAGCCGCCCGCTCCCTCTCCATGAACCGCCCCTCTCCCGGCCTTCGGCCACCCTCTCCCCGCCTTGCGGGGAGAGGGTAGGGAGAGGGGTGCCGATCTGGTTCATGGTCCCAATGCATGCGGAAAAACGAAAGGAGGCTTCCCATGAACCGCGTAGCCGCGGACGTGAGTCGGCGCACTTGTGCTTTCGAGGCAAAGGATTAGCGCCGACTCACGTCGGCGGCTACGGTTCAGGGGCATAAATGCGCGAAATTTTTTGGGGCCACCCGGCCAACCCGGTTTTCCGACGCGCGTTTAAGATTCAGCCCGGCCTCTTGGCCAAAATGACGCTCCGGCTGGCGGCTGTGGGAATGGTCTCAAAGCTGCCGAAACCTACTTCGGTCAAATAGCGCTCCATTTCCGTCACGGAATAACATCTGCCTTCGGTCGAGTGCATTAGCATCGCGGAATATTCGGCGACGTGAAGCGGCCCGGACTTGTCCGCGTTGAGATGCGCGTCGTGAATCACGAGCAGGCCGCCGGGCGCGAGCGCCTTGAACGAACTGGCCAGGAGTCGTTTCACCACCGGAACATCCCAGTCGTGAAGCACATTGGAAACCAAGTGAACGTCGAAGCCGCTTGGCAACGGCTCGGCAAACATGTCGCCGGCCACCACGGAGACGCGATCCTCGAAACCGCGTTTGGCAATGGCGCTGCGCGCGACTTCGTCCACGGGCGGCTTCTCAAACACCGTCGCCTTGAGATGCGGATGGTGAGCGACGATGCAGCAGGCGTAGATGCCGGAGCCTCCGGCAACGTCCAGGAGTTGCCCGTGGTTCTGCAAGTCCAACGCCTTGGCAACGGCTCGTCCGAGATAAACTCCGCGACAATCCATCGCGGCGGTGAATTGATCGGCGAACGTCCCGTCCTCCATCGCCTTCGCCCATTCCTTTTCGCCCTTGAGACTGCCCCAGTTTGCCGGTTTGCCAGTACGCAAAACGTTGAGAAAATCTCTGCAGACGGGCCGGTCTTTCAGCGAGGCGTAATAAGGACCGATGAACCAGGGCGAGCGTTTGACCAGATGCTCCCGCGCCAGTTCAGTCAGGCTGAAAATTTCCTTTTCGCATTTCAAAAACCCCATCGCGGCAAAGAGCGTGAGCATGACGTCGGTGGGCCGCTCCTGGATATCCAACGCGCGGCAAATCGCAGCTTTGTCCGACGGGCGGTCGTTGAGCCAGGTGAAAAAATCGAGCCACACGAGGGCCGCAGCCAGGAGGTCCGTGGCGTAGAGGCCGTCGCGGCAGCGGTAGATCGGTGTGGGATCGGTCCCGGGTT
>QHPA01000486.1 GCA_003218935.1 Verrucomicrobiota bacterium | reverse complement strand
AGCCGGCCAGAGATTTTCGCCGGAATGATCCGGCAACTTGTCCTGTTTCCAGATCACGAGAGCCACGTCCGAACCCACTGCCGCCATGAGATCGGGCATGTTCTGCAAGAGTGCGGAACGACGGTTGAAGTCGTTGACGTTCCGCGGGACGGTGAACGAGGTGGCGTTGGTCAAGGCGGCGGCGCGTGCGCGCAATTCGTCAGAAGTCGGAAAGTTGAATTCTGTGAGGTCGATCTTGAAGCCTAGCCGGCGCAAATCACGCCGGGTTTTCTCCAGAGCCTTTTGCTCGCTGCTATCCGAACGCAAGAGGAGAAAGGCGCAAAGCACACCCCCTGCCGCGAGCCCTGTCGTGATTTTCCACCGCGCCTTCATGATCGCTGCATTGCCAGCGTCTTATCTTACAGGGCGCATGAAAGGATTCCAATCGGTTCTCTTGTTCGCGCAGCGAGATTCTCCGGAAGGGTGGCCGACGAGAGCCGTGACCGGAAATTGCGCTCTTGACGCTGCGGGAGAAAAGCTGCCGGTGATCACGGCGAGCGAATAAGGTAGAAGCTCTGTGGATTGTTCGTCGCCTGCGGGTCGGTGAATTGGAATTGGCCGGGCGAGATTTCCGTGACGCCGCCCAGCGCCGTCCAGTTGGTCAACGGCCACGCCACATTCGTGGTGGTCAGAACGCCGAAAATCGCTCCCACGCTGTTGGTGAAGGCGAACTGGAACGAGCCGTTGCTCAGCGTTTTGGTATCGGTCAGGTTGGGCGCGTTCGGAATCGGGACGCTGACATTGACGACGCTGCTCGTGCTCGGAATGCCGTTAACGAACACCGTTGCCAGCGCATAGCCGGGCGGGAAGCTGTTCACCGGCGCCGAAGCGAACGAATTCGTGGACCAGTTCGTGCAGGAGAGGAAAATGGTCTGCGCACTTTCCAGGCTGCGCAATTGCACGACCGGATAATCAGCGGGCGAATCCTGGGAATTGCCGCTCGAACCTCCTGACACACCGCGAAAGCCAGAGCCGGTGATGGCCAGACTGCTGCCCAAAGTGAGCGGCGAAGTGACCGTGGCGATCTGCGGCCGCCAGGACGCATCGAAGCCCAGGCCAACGTCATACAACTCTGCGCTGGGAAAAAAGCCGTTTCTGTCTCCCGCGACCAACACTTCTCCATTAGGTAGCAACGTCGCAGTGTGATATCTATGTGCGGAGGCCAGCGCGCGGGTCACCGTCCATTTGCCCGCCCCCGGATCGTACAGCTCCACGCTAGAAAGCCCACTGCCGTTATAGCCCCCCGCGACCAGCACCTTCCCATTGGGCAGCAACGTCGCTGTGTGACCACTGCGCGCGGTAATCAGCTCGCCGGTTGCCGTCCACATTTCGGTGGCAGGATCGTACAACTCCCCGCTGGAAAGCCAGCCGCCGCTGGTGTTAAAGCCTCCCGCGACTAGCACCTTCCCGTTGCGCAGCAACGTTGCGGTGTGCGAACCGCGCGAGGTGTTCAAAGCGCCAGTCGCCGTCCACAACTCGGCGGTCGGATCGTAGAGCTCACACTTGGAAGCAAAACCACTGCTGCCGCTGTCTCCGGCGATCAGAACCTTTCCAGTGGGCAACAAGGTTGCCGTGTGAGACTTGTGTGGTTTGGCTAGTGTGCCGGTCGTCGTCCACTTGCCGTTGGCTGGATCGTACAATTCAGCGCTGGAAAGATCGCCATTGCCACTGCCCCCCACGACAAGCACCTTCCCATAGGGTAGCAACGTCATCGTATGATTATAGCGTGCGGTGTTTAGCAAACCAGTGGCCGTCCATGTCTCGCGAGCCGGATCATACAATTCCGCGCTGGAGATAACGCTTCCTCCGCTGTCATAGCCTCCTGCGATCAGGACCTGCCCGCTCGGCAGCAATGTCGCCGCGTGCGAATAACGTCCGGTGTTCAGCGGGCCGGTCCCCATCCACGTCCCGATAGTCGAATCGTACAGCTCCGTGCTGGAAAGAGAGACAAGCAAATCGGGCGTGCCCCCGGCTATCAGCACTCCTCCATTCGCCAACAAGGTCGCGGTGTGAACTTCGCGCGCGGTGCTCATCGCACCCGCCGTCGTCCAAGTTTCAGTGGTCGGGTTATACAGTTCCGCGCTCGAAAGAAACCCGGTGTTGCCTCCGCCCCCGACGACCAGCACCTCGCCATTGGGTAACAAGGTCGCCGTGTGACCCAGTCGCGAATCGGACGGGACACCGGTCATCGTCCACGTCCCTCTGGCAGGATCGTAGAGTTCCGCACTGGTCCTTCCCACTGGGCAGCAATGTCGCCGTGTGGACCATGCGTGCAATGTGCATCGGGCCGGTATTCGTCCACGTACCGACAGCCGGATCGTACAGCTCTGCACTGGAGAGGGGCACAGCTCCATTGGTTGAACCTCCGGCGACCAGCACCTGGCCGTTCGGTAGCAACGTCGCGGTATGGACTTCGCGTGCAGTGTTCATCAAGTCGGTCGCAGTCCAAGTCTCCGTGGCCGGGTCATAGAGCTCAGCACTGGAAAGATCGCCGTTCCTGCCTGATCCTCCAGCCACCAGCACTCGCCCGTCGGCAAGCAAAATCGCCGCGTGATAATCCCGTGCGGTCTTCATGTCGCCGGTTGCCGTCCATGTTCCTGTTGCAGGATCGTACAACTCGGCGCTGGATAGAGCGCCGCCGTTGGCGGCGCCTCCGCCAACCAGCACTTTCGCGCTGGTAAGCAACGTTGCCGTGTGACCAGAACGCGCGGCGTTCATTGAGCCGGTTGTTGTCCATGTCCCGCTTCCCGGATCGTACAACTCCGCGCTCGCAGTCGCCCGGCTACCAAATCCCCCTGCCACCAGTAACTTGCCATTGGGCAACAATGTCGCCGTGTGAAAATCGCGCGCGGTGCTCATCGGACTGTTGGTGACCCAGGAAGCGGCTCCGACCGGTTGAGTAAAGAATGAACTGGGAGCCAGCGCGGCGAACGCGAGTGCGATTTGAGCAAAACGTCCCTGGCGAGTTTTCATTGGACTGATCGTGTTGCGTGCGGACTGCGTTTCAGTTTGGCAGCATGTTGAATCAAGGAATGACCTCATGTGTTGACGATTGCGAACTACGACAGAAGAGCATGTCAAAATTCGCGCCTGTTGACAAGAATTCTCCCCGAAAATCTGGTTGAGCACGACCTTTAGATTGAATCGCGTCTTTCGCCCGTAGCCACCAAGGTAACTAGGATATTCCGCCTCCTCACGTCGGCGGCTACGTCTCCTGCAACAACTGCAGCATCGCACGGTCGAGTTTGTGCCCGCGCCAATTTTCATACGGCACGTCCGCGCCGCCGCTGTCGAAGATGCCGGGTTCGCCGACACGAGCGCGGTGCCGGGGTAGCTGGAGTCAGGGAAACGGTAGTGGTACAGTTTGCATTTTCGGTGGGGCGAGCGTCCGCGCTAGCCGGCGCGTCAGTAGCCTCGCCCCACCAAATTGTACCACTACCAGGGAAACGCCCCAGTTGACTTCGCCGCCCACCGGCAGTAGCGATGTGCCATGTCACAGAAATACCCATACAACGTTCCGCTTTCCCCTCACCCGGCCTTCGGCCATCCTCCCCCCATCCGATGGGGAGAGAGAAGCGTGAGGGGCGCTGCTGTTTCCAGCTTGGTCGGCGTCGTTGTAAAGAAGCGTTAGGAACACTACACTGGCTTACCCGTTTACCGGACCGACACGTAGAATGATGAGCGTAGGAAAGTCAAAGGCCGATTTGTGGCGGAGCGTCCGACGGGCTCCTTGGGCCGGGTTCACCTTGATCGAATTGCTGGTCGTCATTGCGATCATTGCCATCCTGGCCGGGCTGCTTCTGCCGGCGCTGGCGCGAGCTAAGACGCAGACGCAGTCCACTCTATGCAAAAGCAATCTCAAACAAATGGGAGTGGCCACGCACCTGTATGCCGATGACAACACGGACAAACTTCCTTACGCGTGGGCGACAGGCAATGACCCCAACCGGAACAACTTCGAAACGCTGCTGGTGAAGTACATCAAACCCACTGCCTTCAACTCCAGCACCAACACGGCGACGAGTGATTTCGCCGTCAGCGTGTTTCGTTGCCCGATCCGGTTGTTGGAAAACCATTGGCAGAATTACAAGAATTACGCGGGCATCGGCAACCCGTGGAAAATCAGCTACGGGATGAACCAATACACCTCGGCGGATTTTCCCGCCAGCCTCGCCACCGGCCAGCCGCCCAATGGCACGACCGCGAAAATGAGTTCCGTCCGGCAGCCGACCGACACGCTTTTGATTGCCGATCTGTCGTTTCTCCTGAACCATCCGGCCATCATTTATCTCGCCAAGACGGACGTCGGCTACAAGCACGGCGGCCGGCTGCATCAGGCCGACGGCCAGGCAAACATAGTTTTCATGGACGCTCATGTTGAAGGACGTTCGTTGAGGCAGACCAACGGGATCGTCATGGAGTTTAAAAAGTAGGCGGAGCGCGGACAGCTTGTCCGCGAACCCGACCGCCGAATTTGGCTTCCGAACATGGCGCGAGACGTATCTGCGGGCTAGACCAATTGCCAAAAGGAATTGCCGAAATGAAACCGAATGTCGAATGTCCAAAGGCTCCCCTCACCCTGCCCTCTCCCCTCATCGGATGAGGGGAGAGGGTGGCTTTAGCCGGGTGAGGGGAGTGGCGACATTGATTGGAAATTACTTTTGGCAACCACTATAAAGCCCGCGCCGCGGAGCGCGGCGTTTACGCCGCTTCAACGTGGCATTGACCAGGGCGAATCCTTTACCGTGACCTCCAATCGGAGATTGCCTTCGCGGGCGGTGATGGATCCTCCATCTGCAGGCGGACAAGCTGTCCGCGCTCCTACGGCGTCCGCGCGCGGAAGAAGCGGGCAGTGAAACCATCGCTGTTGGTTGAAATAAATTCGAACGAACCGTTCGCGCCGGCCGCTGATTTGGAACTGGACGCTGCCATCCGCCCACGGTTGGGCGTGAGTGAAAGCAGGGACGCCGGCGCTCACCAGGATGTCATCCACGCGCAGTTCCGCCCGCGAACCGCTTGCGCCAGTGAGGTAGTAATATTTCCAGCGCAGTTGGACATACGATTGATTGTTCACCTCCACGGGCAGTTGCACCGGGCCAAGCGTCTGTGAATGGCCGACAACCGGGTTGCGAACATATTCGACCGGCGCGCCATTGGCGTCGAGCACGGCCGCAAAGGAGTTGGTCACACCGACGCGATACTGGAGACGGATGGCGTAGATGCGTTCATTCGTCATCACCGTGCCTCCGCGCCAGCTCACAAAAATATTTTGCACGTCGATGGTTTTCAGCCCGAGCACGGCCGCTCCCAGATAACCGCCGCCGTCGGGTTGCGGATCGCTCGTGTTCAGGAAAGCGAAACCCGAGTCGCCAAGACCGTTGATGCGGCTGCGGTTTGTCCGGTCGTAGGGCAGCGTCCAAAACGCTTCCGGCTCGGCGGACAAACCGGCGTCCGGCGCGGCCGTTTGCAGGAAAACCATGTTGGACGGATAAGTTCCGGCGGGTTCAGTGGCGCTCCAGGCGGTCAACACGTAATCACCTCTCGACAAATCGAACGGCGCGGGAATCGGCGCGGCGTCCGGATCGGTTTCAAACAACGCGGTGAGCGCCAGGTCGCCGTTCAACAAGAGCGTCATGGTGTTGGTATTGACCCCGAGAATTCCCTGCCAGCCGGCAAAGCGATAGCCGGGTTTCGCGAGGGCCGCGAGCGTGATCGGATTGTCTTTGAAATAGACGCCGGTCCACGGCGCGTTCGTGGGAGCAGCGACACTGAGGGAATTGATTTTGATGCTGCCAAGATTGGTTTCAGAGACGGCGAGCGAAAGGTTGGCGGTGCCGCGCAGGCCGAAATAGCTGACGATCTGCTGCCGGGCGTAAGCGGGGCGGTTCATGGCAAAATCGCGCAATACCTGAACGTTGTTATTCCACTCGGTGACCGAACCGGGCGCGTGCCAACGCCTGGAGTGCTCCGCCATTTCCGGGGCAATCACCGCCTGCATTTGATTGATGCGACCGATCAGGTGCGACGGAAGAAAGATGGTGTTGAGCAAATCGGCAAAGCGATTGATGAAATCGCGTTTGAACGCGTCGTTAAGCATGAGCGTCCGCAGGAGGTAAGTCGTGGTGGGATTGTTGTGATCATTCAGCGGGTATTGGGTCCACGGCCCGTTCGGTTCGAGGTCGTAGGCGAGCATGTTGAACCCCCAGGCGGGCGCCACGGCCGCGAAACCGCCGAACCCGACGTCATTGTCGAACTGCAGCCAGCGCCAGCGACCGCCGGGCGTGCGCGGACGCCACAGCCGGTGGTTCCCGATGTCCCAGCGGTAATTGAAAATCTCGGCGACCTTGTAGTCGATGTAGTTGGGCACTTCCATGAACGTCTGCACGTGCGCGTAGTTGGCAGAGTCGCGCACGTCGTGCGTCTGTAAGCGACGAAGTCGGCATCTTCCTTTTCCTTGAGGTAATGCAGTCCCCAATACTCGCCGTTCAGGAAAACAACCGCCAGCCGCGCGGCCTGGGTCTCCATGCCGAACTCCGCGGCCAGACTCTGCATGAACTCGTCGCGCATCAACGCCAGATAATAGTCCTGCCCCGACGGCCGCAACAGGAAGTGCGCGAACTCCGCTCGCGCGCGTTCGGGAAAAATGCGGTGGCGGAACGGCTGGCGCCCCTGACCGCCGGTGCCATCAAGATCGAGGCCCTTGATGGGGAAGTTCTGCGACGTGTTGCCGTGAATCTTCACGCCGGCGTCCTGCGCCAGGGCTAGCGCGCCGTCGGTCTCGAAAAACTCGACGTGCACGGGCCGTTCCCAGTTGTTGCCGCGTTGGGAATAGTTGCCGCCCGGCGCGTTGCCGGGCACGTAGATGCCGATGTTCGGGTCGAAAAAGTTTGCCGACTCGGTGGCCAGCGAGATGACCGGCACGGTGTAGCGGGCACGGCCGTCGATGAAGAAGGTGCGCGTCACGGTCGCGCTCTGTAGCGCGCCCGTCTTGAAGGCTTTTGCCCGCACCACAGTGCCTTTGAAGACGAGGCCGGCGGGCGGTTGATAGCCGGAGGGAACGGTCGGGATGAGCGACAGATTGTTCGGCGCGGCGGTGCGATTGGTGATGAGTATCGGTCCGGCAAAAAGAGGTGAACTCTCAGTCGGCTCGGAGCCGTCGAGCGTATAGTGGATGGCCGCGCCCTGGTTGGTCACGCTCAATGTGAGTTGAAAGTTATTCGTGTGGAACCCCGCCGCCTGCG
>QHPA01000485.1 GCA_003218935.1 Verrucomicrobiota bacterium | reverse complement strand
GCTGGTTGAATTGCACGTTGCGACTGGAAGACAGAAAGGCCTTCGACGCGAACGCCGTGCTCGAACGATTGGCCGGCGCAATTCAGGAACGCCTTCGGAGCGCAGACGCGGAGGTAGCCCACCTGAAAATGACGTTCAGCCCGGACGGAGGTTTAGGGGATATCGCGGTCATTAACCTGGTGCGTAACGATTACGTCCCTGAAGTGTCACAAGCCCTGGAACATCCCGTGGAAAGCGGCCAACTCATCATCAACCTGCGCGCCGAGGCGTCGCCGGAAATCCTGCGAGATGCGGTGGAGAGCGCCGTAGCGGGTCTGGCCGAACATTTCCGTGGCTTGAACGCGAAACTGGAACATTTAGAGCATTTTCGCCCCGGCAAACCGCAGCCGACGCATCGGATTACCGCGCCGATGTGATGAATCCGGCTTGCCAAAAGCACACGTTGCAGCCAAACGAAATGATGTTAGACTGGGCGGACAAATCATGACGACGCCACCGCGCATCCTGTATTGCAACTGCACTTACGCTCAGGTCGTGCCAAAAGAAGTGAAGCAAGCGGTGCTGAAGAAACTTTGCGAGTCCGGCGTGGCGTTCGATGCTGTGGCGGACTTGTGTGAAATGAGCGCCCGGCAGGACCCGGCATTGAAACGGCTGGCCGATGGCGGCGCGGTGAAGATCGCCGCCTGCTACCCGCGCGCGGTGAAATGGCTCTTCCACGCCGCGAAGGCGCCGTTGCCGATAAAGGCGGCAGAGATTCTCAACATGCGCGTGCAAAGTGCTGATGAAGTCGCTAACGCCTTGTTCAGCGCAGAACTCCAACCGAATTTGCCCACTGGCAAAGCGACGAAACCGAGTGCTGTTGAGTTGCCGAAGAGCGAGGTGGCCGCGTGAAGCTTGCACGCAATTCGATAGAGCGGACCTGACCGGAAACCAATTAACATGTCGCTCAAAGACCAAACCACTCTTCGCGTCGTGCTCTACGAAGGCAGCGACGCGCAGCCGCTGGAAGCCGGCGACCGTTTTGCCACAATGACGACGCTGCTTGAAAAGGGTTTCGCTGTCACGCGCGTCTCGGACAAAGGCCGCGTCGCCCCTGCCGACCGCACTTCGTTGCTCGTACTTGGCCGATTTAACGACGGACGCGCGCCGCTCGGCGAGGATGCCAGTGGCCTGGTCAACCTCCGCTTTAAGGATGTCACGGGATTCGACGCGAACCGGATCGCCGAGACGGTTGAAACAGTCCGGGCCGAAACCAACTCCGCGAAACACGGCGATTGGAAGCCGTGGTTCCCGGTCATCGATTACGACCGCTGCACGAACTGCATGCAGTGCCTGAGCTTCTGCCTGTTCGGCGTGTACGGCGTGGACGAGCAGCAGCGCATTCAGGTCCAGAACAATGACAATTGCAAAACCAACTGCCCGGCCTGCTCGCGCGTTTGTCCCGAAGCCGCCATCATGTTCCCCAAATACAAGGCCGGCCCCATCAACGGCGACGTGGTGAGCGACGCCGATCTCCAGCGCGAGAAAATGAAGATCGACATCAGCGCCCTGCTGGGTGGTGACGTTTACGCTATGCTGCGTGAGCGCAGCGAGAAGGCGAAGTCACGCTTCTCCAAAGAGCGCGACTCGGACAAGGCTTTGCAGGAACGCCAGAAGTGCCTGGTCAAACTCGCCAACGCCGGCGACATCCCTCCGGAGGTGTTGATGAGTCTGCCGTCGCCGGAGGAAATTGCACGCCGGGCGGAAGAAGCGAAGGCCAGGGCGCAGGCGGCGTTGGCAGCACAGCAAACGGGCACCTGAGCCGCGTAGAGCATGAGTATGTTCAAAGTCAACGTCGTGGTCGTAAATCCGAAACGCGAAGAACTCGCGACCGCGCCCGTGGAGGCGTTGGTGGACACAGGCTCGGAACCCTCGGAAGTGTTGATGAGTCGGCCGTCGCCGGAGGAAATCGCGCCCCGGGCTGAAGAAGCGAAGGCCAAGGCGCAGGTAGTCTTAACAGAACAAACGCTATGCTGGCAGATGGACAGAGGGGCAAGTCAGATTTTGGCAATGGGCGCGCAAGCCGTCAGCCACGGAGTGGCGGAAGAGGGTAGCCCACGGCGCGAGCCGTGGGGAAAAATTTCCCATCACCAAAAGCCCCGTCAGGGGCGACAGAATTGCGGCCAAAGAGAATTTTCTTTCGCCGCTTCGCGGCTCCGATTGTCAATACCGCAACCCACGGCTGACGCCATGGGCTACCTTCTACCGCTGCTCCGCAGCTATCTGCCACCGCTCTCAAAAACTCGGGACAAAGTCAAACCGCAGAAACTAACTGAGGTTCCCCGGAAGATTCGTTCCATTTCGGCT
>QHPA01000484.1 GCA_003218935.1 Verrucomicrobiota bacterium | reverse complement strand
CCGTTCATGCACCCGGAGTTGCTCGACCTGCTCGCCGCGCACCGCGACTGTTACTTTCAGCTTTTCACCAACGGCCAGTTCATCACGGAGAAGGTCGCGGCCCGCCTGCGCGAGCTGGGCAACGCCACGCCCCTGGTCAGCATCGAAGGTCGTGAAATCACCAGTGATCAGCGCCGCGGCAAGAAGGACGTGTTCAACAAAACGATGCGCGGGCTGGAACATTGCCTCCGTGCCAGGCTTCTTACCGGAGTGGCCACCAGCGTTTGCCAGTCGAACATTGACGAACTCTTGACCGAGCAATGGCTGCAGGAACTCATCCAGCGTGGCGTGCACTACGTCTGGTATCACAGCTACCGCCCCGTAGGACCAAAGATGAACGCGCAACTCGCCTTGAGTCCTGACCAGCTCGTCCGCGTCCGCAAGTTCGTGGTCGAGGCTCGGGCGAAGATGCCCATCGCCATCATCGACGCCTACTACGACCACGACGGCCAGGCGCTTTGTCCGATGGCCACCGGCGTCAGCCATCACATCAGCCCGCGCGGCGACATCGAGCCGTGTCCCATTATCCAGTTCGCTGTCGAAAACGTTCACGATTCGCGCGGCGTCTTCGAGACGATGCGGCAGTCTGCTTTCCTGCGCGATTTCCGCGAGCTTTCGGCGCAGGCGACGCGCGGCTGCGTCATGCTGGAGCGACCTGATTTGGTGAAGGAACTGGTACGCAAGCACGGCGCGCGCGACACGACCGTGCGCGGCACGGCGATGGAAGAGCTGGAAGCGATGCAGCCGCGGTTCAGCCAATGGCTGCCCGGCGAGGAACTGCCGGAAAAGCATTGGTTGTATCGGCTGGCAAAAAGGTTTTGGTTCAGCGATTTCGGCGCGTATCGAAACGGCCGGCACGACGCTATGTCGAAGGCGCGTGAATTGAAATCAAAGCTCGCTCCGGCGCTTGTGGCAGCGAATACTGGCGTTCGAGGCGAAGTCCTTCTGTCATGAGGCGCTTTAATGGACCGTCGAACAAACTGATTATGCAAACCGCCCCTCTCGTCATTCCGCGTCACATCGTCCAGCAACGCTTTCGTCCGCCGAAGAAGAACATCCCGCAGACGCCGATCCAGCGAAACCACATCCTGCAAGTGGTGCGGAATTATGTTGCGGAGCACAGTCCTGTTCCGCCTTTGCCCGTCGAAGAACTCAAAGTTCACGCGGAGCGGGTGGTTGGGATGCTGAACTGCGACCCGCTGTACGTCGACTACATCGGCGTGCTGATCAACAACGAAATGTGGCGGGAGACGCTCGCCTCCGTTCCTTACGAACGCCGGCTGTTGCTGTTGCCGAAATGCCTCCGCGTCGAGAGCAAATGCCCGGCGCCGTTCGATGAGTTCGGCCTGCTCTGCAAGCAATGCGGCCTGTGCACGATCCAGGATTTGCAGACCGAAGCGGAAAAACTCGGCTACGCGGTGCTCGTTGCCGAAGGCAGCGCCATCGTCATGAGTCTCATTCAGACGGGGAAGATTGAGGCCATCGTCGGCGTGAGCTGTTTGAGCGTTCTGGAGCGCGCGTTTCCATACATGGAAGCCGCGGCGATCCCCGGCGTGGCCATCCCGCTGCTGCAGGACGACTGCATTGACACGACGGTGGACCTGGACTGGATCTGGGAATACATCCATCTCACCAGTGAAGACAAAACGCGCCGGCTCGACCTCGCTTCGTTGCGCAACGAAGTGGATTCCTGGTTCACCGGCGACTCGCTCGAAAAAATCATGGGCCCGTTCGAGGGGGAAACGGAACAAATCGCGCGCGAATGGCTGGCGCGCGCCGGGAAACGGTGGCGGCCTTTTCTGACCGTGGCGGCGTACCAGGCCCTGCGCGCAACTCCCGGCGCGCCGCTGGCGGAAGAGATTCGCAAAGTGGCGGTGGCGGTGGAATGTTTTCACAAAGCGTCGCTGATCCACGATGACATCGAGGACAACGACGCGCTGCGTTACGGCGAACAGACGTTGCACGAAGAGCATGGCGTTGCCGTTGCGTTGAACGTGGGCGATTTGCTTATCGGCGAAGGGTATCGCCTTATCGGCGCGTGCCAGGCGTCGGCGGAGCAAAAAGCAGAAATGCTGCTGATCGCGTCGCAAGGGCAGCGACAGCTTTGTCGCGGACAAGGCGCGGAACTTTGCTGGGCGCGCACGCCGCGGCCACTGACGCAGACCCAGGTGCTCGACATTTTCCGCAAGAAAACCGCTCCGGCATTTGAAGTGGCGCTTCAACTCGGCGCGCTCTACGCCGGAATTGAACAACATGAAGAAGTCGCGGACGCGCTGGCGAATTACAGCGAAGCGCTCGGCATCGCGTACCAGATTCGCGACGACTTGAGCGACCTTGGCAGTA
>QHPA01000483.1 GCA_003218935.1 Verrucomicrobiota bacterium | reverse complement strand
GCAGCACGCGGGACTTCGATCATCGTGCCGACCAGGTACCCGATTTTGATCTTCCTTTCCCGGGCCACTTCGGCGGCAACGCGGTTAATGATCTCGATCTGGAGCTCGAGCTCCTTCGGAAAGCCAACCAGTGGAATCATGATCTCGGGCTTGACCTTGATTCTCTTCTTCTGCACGTCGGCGGCGGCTTCAAAGATGGCGCGGGCCTGCATCTCGGAAATTTCAGGAAAAACAACCCCTAGACGGCAACCGCGATGGCCGAGCATGGGATTGAACTCGTGCAACTCATGCACGCGCTTGGCGATTTTATCGACCGAGACGCCCAGTTTGTTCGCCAAGGCGTTCTGTGCCGCGTGATCGTGCGGCAGGAACTCGTGCAACGGCGGGTCAAGCAGACGAATCGTCGCCGGCAGACCGTCCAACGCCTCGAAGATGCCGATGAAGTCCACGCGCTGATACGGCAGCAGTTTCGCCAGGGCTTTCTGGCGGTCCTCGATTTTCTCGGCCAGGATCATCTCCCGCACGGCATCAATCCGGTCGCCTTCGAAGAACATGTGTTCCGTTCGGCAAAGGCCGATGCCGGTGGCGCCGAACGCGACGGCATTGGCGGCCTGCGCCGGGGTATCCGCATTCGTGCGGACCTGCATGCGTGTCACCTGCGAACACCACTTCATGAGCTGCGCGAAGTTCCGGTAGGTCCGGCTCTCCTTTGGACTGAGGGTCTTCTGGAGCAGCACCTGAATGACTTCCGATGGCGCCGTCTTCACCTGGCCGGCGTAAACCGTGCCGCTCGTGCCATCGATCGAAAGATCGTCGCCCTCGTTGAACGTCTGGCCGCTCACCGTCAGTGTCCTGGAGTGATAATCGATCTGCAATGCGCTGGCGCCGCAGACGCAGACTTTGCCCATCTGACGGGCCACCAGCGCCGCGTGCGAACTGACGCCGCCGCGCGCCGTGAGGATGCCTTCCGCCGCGATCATGCCGCGCAGGTCCTCCGGCGAAGTCTCGATCCGGGCGAGCAGAACCTTCTCGCCCTGGTGCGCGGCTTCGACCGCGCGGTCCGCATTGAAATAAACTTTGCCTGACGCGGCTCCTGGCCCGGCGGGCAAACCGGTGGCGATGGCTTTGGCCGACTTGAGGGCCGCGCGGTCGAACACCGGCGCGAGGACCTGGTCGAGCTGATCGGCCGGGACGCGATTGATCGCCGTTCGCCAATCAATGAGTTTTTCCTTCACCATCTCGCAGGCTATGCGAACGGCCGCGACGCCCGTCCGTTTGCCGTTGCGGGTCTGGAGCATGAAAACCTTGCCGTCCTGAATGGTGAACTCGAAGTCCTGCATGTCCTTGAAGTGTTTCTCCAAAGTCTGCCGGATGTTCTCGAGTTCCTTGTGGGAAGCGGGCTGTTTCCCGGCGAGTTTCTGCACCGGCTCGGGCGTGCGAACGCCGGCCACGACGTCTTCCCCCTGGGCATTCATCAGGAATTCGCCGTAGAAAACCTTTTCGCCGGTCGCCGGATCGCGCGTGAACGCGACGCCGGAGCCGGACTGCTCGCCGGTGTTGCCGAAGACCATTGCCTGCACGTTGACGGCGGTGCCCCACTCGGAAGGGATGTTGTATTTGCGGCGATAGACGATGGCCCGGTCGTTCATCCAGGAGCCGAAAACAGCGCCGATGGCGCCCTTGAGCTGATCCCACGGATTGCCCGGAAATGCTTTGCCAGTGCGCTCTTCAACCAGAGCTTTAAATCGTTTGACCAGCTCCTTGAGGTCGTCGGTCATCAGCCTAGTGTCCTCCAGGTCGTGATTGCCGTAACGCTCGTCCTTGAGGCCGCCGATGACGGTCTCGAAAGGCTCGTGGTCCTCGCCCGCGCGCTTCTGCACACCCAACACCACGTCGCCATACATCTGAATGAAGCGGCGATAGCAGTCCCAGGCAAAACGCTCGTTGTTCGTGGCTTTGACGAGCGCGAGCACGGTTTCGTCGTTCAGGCCGAGATTCAAAATGGTGTCCATCATCCCCGGCATCGAATCGCGCGCGCCGGAACGCACCGCCACGAGGAGCGGCATGCCTTTGGTGTCGCCGAACTTCGTGCCCATGATTCTTTCCATGTTGGCGATGCTAGCCTCGATTTGCGGCTGGAGTTGCCCGGGATAAGTCCGCTTGTTCGCGTAGTAATAAGTGCAGACCTCGGTGGTGATGGTGAAACCCGGCGGGACGGGCAGGCCGATGCGGGTCATTTCGGCAAGGTTCGCGCCTTTGCCGCCGAG
>QHPA01000482.1 GCA_003218935.1 Verrucomicrobiota bacterium | reverse complement strand
CCTGAACAACTACGGCTCAGAGCTTGGAGCGCTCACGTTTCCTTCGGATGGCGCGACCAATGCGCCGTATCCTTTCTATGATCGTTGGGCAGACACGTTCAACACCAGCACGGAATTCGTGGCGGTGAACCAGGCGCGCGCGCTGGCCGGTCTCGCATTTCTGACCACCCTGACCCCGGCCGCAACGCAATCGTGGAGTTCGGCTTCGGCCAGCATTTCCGGGTTGCCGACGAAATCGAGCGTGGGAAGTCCGGTGAGTGCCTCGATTCAGGTTCCGGGCATGGACTTGTCGAACGCGCGGATTGTTTGGGAAGCGCGCGGGCAGGAGCCGTCCTTCGACAGCGCGTTCACCTTCACACCGTCCAACATGGGAACGCAGTGGGTGGAAGTCGAAGCGCAATGGCCGGACGGTCGCCGTGTTTTTGCGGTCACGAATTTTTTTGCGACGAACAGCCTGCCGGCGGTAACGGTGGTTGCGACAGTGAACACGGCGTTCGAGCGCGGTCGCAAACCGGGCGTGTTTACTTTCACCCGCACCGGCGATGCGACATTTCCTTTGACCGTGAATTACCAGTTGAGCGGCACGGCGACCAAATGGGACGATTACCGCCGCCAGCAAGGCGACATGCCGGAGTTTGTGACTATTCCAGCGCGCGCCGCTTCCGCGGCCCTGGTCATCGTTCCGGTGGACGACAAGGAACTGGAAGGCCCGGAGACGGTTGTGCTCACGATTTCAACCAACGCGGCTTACAATGTCGGCACGCCCGACAGCGCCACCATCACCATTCAGGACAACGAACTGCGGCCGCATTCGAGCATCGGGCCGGACAGCGACGGCGACGGGTTGAGTGACGCGGATGAAGCGGTGGCTGGCACGGACCCCCACGACGCGAGTTCTGTGCTCAAAAGTATTTCGGCAACGCGAAACGCGACCGGCAGCGTGACGCTCACATGGGCGAGTGTACCGGGGAAAACCTACCTGGTCGTCTGCAAAGGCGATCTGGCAGACCCTTATTGGTCCGACTTGAGCGGGCCGATTGAGGCCGTGGGCGCGACGACTTCCTGGACGGACGAAGGCGCCAGCCAAAGCCGCTGGCGGATTTACTGCATCGTCGTGAGCTGAACGCTGCACAGGTATCAGAGCGCCGATCGATGGGTCCCAAGACCTTTGGCTGTTTCGATGATTCCTTTGGCGATAGCGTAACGGGTGAGGCCGGCTACGTCGTGAATGTCCAGCTTGTACATGAGCTGCTGCCGGTGCTTCTCCACCGTTTTGATGCTGATGAACAGTTCGCCGGCGATTTGTTTGTTGGCGTAGCCTTCGGCAATCAACTGGAGCACCTCCAGTTCGCGCGGAGTGAGTTTGGAAGTTTTCTTCTCGCCAGGCGGCTTCCCCAACGAAGCGCGGTAGTGTTCCAGTAGCCGTTTGGAAATGGCCGGGCTGAAAAAGGCGTTGCCTTTTTTCGCCTCGCGAATGGCTGCCACCAGGTCTTGGGCGGCGGTCTGCTTGACCAGGTAACCGGAAGCGCCGGCGTCGGTCAATTGCTGCACGTACTCGTCGTCGCTGTAGGACGAGAGGATGAGCACTTTGGATTTGTGGCTTTCCTTGCTGATTTGCCGGGTGGCCTCGAGCCCGTTGAGCGAGGGCATCGCAATGTCCATGACGACCACGTCGGGTTGGAGCCGTATGGCCATTTGCACGGCCTGCCGGCCGTTTTCAGCTTCGCCGACGACGCTCATGTCTTCCTCGGCTTCCAACAGGGAGCGGAGGCCTTGGCGGACCACCGTGTGATCGTCCGCTAGTAGCACAGTTATTTTTTGCATAGGTCAGGTCACGGTTGTTTGGTTGAGCGGATTTTATCGTTTCTGGGGTCTGGAGGGGATCAGCGCTTGAATAGTCGTTCCCTTGCCAGGTGCTGACTTTACGGCAAACTGGCCGTTGACCAGCACTCGAATGCCGTCGTTTGTCTGGCGGATGATGACTTCTACCCGGCAGGCAGCGGCATACTTGTAAACATTGGTCAGGCTTTCCTGTACGACGCGATAAATCACCGTCTTCGGCTCGCCGGCCAGTTGTTCCACGGCGGAATCCGCGCGAAAATTAAGTTTGATGCCGGTGCGTTTCGCGAAAGCCCTGATGTACCACCGCAGCGCAATTACCAACCCCAGATCGTCGAGCATGGCCGGGCGCAACTCATAAGAGAACCGATGCACGTTGTGCATCGTCTGTTCCAGAAGACGTTGCGTTTCCGAGACGGTCGTATCAAGGCCCTTGCCGACTTTGGCCGCCTTCTGTTTCAGCACCTGCAAACTTACGCTGATGGCCGTGAGCGCCTGACCCACTTCGTCGTGCAGTTCGCGGCTGATGCGTTTGCGCTCCTCTTCATGCGCATGCAGGATTCTGCTCGAAAGCTCGCGCAGTCTTTCCTGCATCGCTTTGGCCTCATTGAACAACTCTCGGTAATGCTCCTCGCTGCGACGAAGCGCTTGCTCGGCCCGTTTGCGTTCAGTGGTGTCGCGGCCGGTGGCGTAAACGACGAGCTCGTTCGGTGCCGGCGTCGCTGTCCACTGGATCCATCGGTAGGACCCGTCCCTGGCGCGGGCGCGGAATTCATAGGAAACGATCGTGGAACCGGTTTTCAATCGCTCGAACTCAGCCGCCGCGCCTTCGCGGTCATCCGGATGCACCAGATCGAGGTAAGACCTGGCCAGGAGTTGTTCCCACGTGTAACCGAGGATTTTTTTCCACGCTGGATTCGCCCGCTGCAAGCGACCGTCGAAGCCCGCCACGCAGAGCAAGTCGCCGGAAAGGGTGAAAAACCGGTCGAATTGCGCCTGGATGCGCCGGCGTTGAATCACAATGCCAACCTGACCCGCCACGGCCGAAACGAGTCGAACGAGCCGCTCGTCTTCCGGTTGCGGTTCGCGTCCAAAAAATTCAATGACCGCCACCACCTCATCGGCCGCCAGAATGGGCATGGCCATGCCCGCTTTCAGTCCGGCTTTCTGAGCGAAGCGCGCTTGCGGAGAATTATCGGCTTGAGTGATGTCCGGAATCCAGACAGGCCGTTTGGCGGTCCAGGCCCGGCCCGGCAGCCCGAGGTTCGGGAGAAATGTGAAGCCCTGGCTCGCTTTGCGAAATTCTTTGACGCCGGAGACGCTGCTGTGCCAGGCGGGGCTGCATTCCAGACAGGAACCGTCCGGGCGGGGAATCCAGGCCTGGCCAACCACCCATCCGGTGGATTCGCACACCTTGGTCAACACCGCCCCCAACGCCGCGTGCAAATCCTCC
>QHPA01000225.1 GCA_003218935.1 Verrucomicrobiota bacterium | reverse complement strand
AGTCGAGCCATTCGCGACTGTCGTCGAGCAAGAGCACGGAGGACATTTTGCCCGTCATCAACTGGCAGGCCTCGCGCGTGATGATTTTGAGCGCATCATCGAGGTTAAGCGTGGAGTTAATGGTCTGGCCGACGTTGACCAGTGACTCGAATAAACGGGCTTTGAGGCGCAATTGTTCGTAGAGCCAGGTGTTGTGAATGACCTTGGCGGCCTGCAACGCGAGTTCCTGCAAAAGCTCCTGGTCTTCGGAGCCGAACGCGTTGAGCCGGTTGGAATCGACGTTAAGCACACCGCGAACCTGGCCGCTGACTTCGAGCGGGACGGCGAGTTCGGACCGGACATTGGGCTGTACCATGATGTAACGCGGGTCTTTCGACACGTCGCCGACGCGGGCCGGTTTGCCGGCGCGCGCGACCCAGCCGGTAATTCCTTCGCCGAGTCTGAGTCTGAGTTGCAACGCGTTCGGCGGCAGGCCGTGCGACACGTCGATTTCGAGAAAGCCAGTGGTCGGATTGAACAGCGCGACCGAGCCGCTGGAGGCGCGCATCAAGCGCACCGCCTCGCCGAGAATCAATTTGAGCGCTTCGCGGGGTTCGAGCGTGGAGTGAATGACGTTGCTGACCTGATAAAGCAGGTTGAGCCGTTCGTAGCGGGCTCTCAGTTCGTCACTCACGGGGTTAGTTAAACACAGTGGCGGGAGACGTAAACGTGAAAGGCACGGCCATGAGTCCCGGTTCAGGCGTTGCGCCTCGCGTTTCACCTCATCGGACCCGCGCGGTCAGCCAGATTGCGGCGCCGCCGAAAAGCGCGTTCGGCAACCAGGTCGCGACCAGTGGCGGCAAATAACCGCCGGTGCCAAGCGCCATGCCAAACCTTTGCAGGACGAAATAGGCGAAGCAAATAAAAATGCTCGCGGCGACACCGACGAACACGTTGCGCCGGCCCGAAGGCGCGCCAAAGGGAATGGCTATCAGCACCACCACCAGACACGTCCAGGGGCCGGCGAGGTGCGCGTACAATTGCGTGTCCAGCATCGCGCGGGTGCTTTGTCGCAAGCGGGGGTGCAGCCGGTTGTAATCGAGAATTTCGGCAATGGAGAGCTGGACTTTTTTGGCGGCCTTGATGCTGCTGAGCTGGCTGATTTTGATTTCGCTTTTGATCTGTTCCGGCGTCTCGGAAAATTCAGCCACCGCCAGAACGTTGGTTTGTTCCCAGACTTTAGGCGAATCCGGCGAAGGGTTGGGGACTGATCTTCGGACGTTGAAGAAAGTCCAGACGCCGTTGCTCAGCACACCCCGCTCCGCGACCAACTGCCGGTGCGAACCGTCCGGCAGTCGCCACTCCACATACGGCTCGACCATTTCGCCGGTTTCGACGTTGTAATTGCGGATACGCCAGAAACGATCGTCGCCATCGTTGCGAAACTTCAGGTCTCGCCGCCACTGCCGGTCGGTGAGGCCGGTTGGCCCGGAGGCGTGCCGTTTGCGGATTTGCTCCGCCAGTTCGGGACTGTTTGGCATCCATTGTTCGTTCAGACAGAACAAAAACAGGCTGAAAAAAATCCCGACAAAAAGATAGGGAACACACAGACGCCAAAGACTCAAACCGGCGGCCCGCATGGCTGTCAGTTCATGATGCCGCGCATGATTGGTTAAGACGTAGAGCAGGGCGAGCAACAATGCTACCGGGAGGACTATCTCCTGCAGCAGTTTCGGTGTCAGGAGGAGGTAATACTCGGCAATCTCCACCGCTTTGAGCTTCTCCTCTTGAAACGCGCCCAATTCAGAAAACAAATCGAAGGCAATCCAGAAAATCAAAAAACCGCCGAGGCAATAGCCGAGCGGGATAAGCAGTTCGCGCAGCAGGTAGCGGTCGAGAAGACGCATCTGAGCCGCAGAGTAAACGAGCGAAACCAGCGAGGCAAGCCGCCTCGGAAAATGGTAGTGTCTTAATTTGGTTGTAGCGGCGGTCTGTGACCGCCGAAAATGGCGCTCATAGAGCGCCGCTACAATTCAGATTCTGAAATTAAGACACTACCCGGAAAATGGTAATGTCCCTATTTGGTGGCGGCGGTGCTGCCGCACCCACCGAAAGCAAATCAGGACACTGCCAAGCAAATGAATTGAATGACTTTTGGCCGGGAAGCGGCTAATTTATCGGCTGGCAAACGAACTGAAGAACCGCTGATGCGCCGCGTCTTTCTTGATCATCAATCGACCACGCCCGTGTTGCCGGAAGTGTTCGACGCCATGAAGCGGTATTTCCTCGAAACTTTCGGCAGCCCGTCGTCGTTGCACCGCCTTGGGCTTCACTCGCGAGACGCGCTGGCGCGCGCGCGGGCCCAGGTGGCGTCGCTCATTAACGCCGAATCACCGGACGACATTCTCTTCACTTCCGGCGGCACGGAGTCAGCCAACCTCGCCGTAAAGGGCACGGCCTACGCCAATCAACGACGTGGCAATCACATCGTCCTCAGCGAAATCGAACACCCGGCCGTGATTAACTCGGTCGAGTTTTTGGAAAAACACGGGTTTACCTCCACGCGGGTGAAAGTGGACGCGGAAGGCCTGGTGAATCCACAAGAGGTGCGCGCCGCGATCAACGACAGAACCATTCTGGTTTGCGTCCATCACGTGAACCACGACCTCGGGACCATTGAACCGATTCGTGAAATCGCCGGGATCGCCGCGGAGAAGGGAATCCCGCTGTTTGCGGACGCGGTGGCGAGCGGCGGCTGGCAGCCGATTGATGTGCGGGCGATGGGCGTCAAGCTGCTTTCGCTTTCGCCACATCGCTGCTACGGACCGAAAGGCGTGGGTGTGTTGTATCGGGACCGGCGCGCGCGCTTGACGAGCCTCATTCACGGCGGCGTGCAGGAAGGCGGCTTGCGCGCGGGGACGGAAAATGTTCCGGCCATCGTCGGCGCGGGTGTGGCTGCTGAAATTGCTTTGCGCGAGATGCGACAACGTATTTCTCACACGCGCGGATTGCAGAAGCGGCTTTGGGAAAGAATCCAGGGCAACGTTCCCTGCGTGAAACTCAACGGACCCGAACCTGGCCCTCGACGCATCAGCACGAACCTGAACATCAGCGTTGAATTCATCGAAGGCGAGGGGCTGGCCTTGCTGCTCGACGTGCATGGCATCGCGGTGGCCAGCGGCCCGAGTTGCTTGAGCAAGTCGCTGAAGGTCTCGCCCGTGCTGACCGCCATCGGTCTCGATCATTCGCTGGCGCAGGGAAACATCATCCTCTCGCCGGGCAACGACAACAGCCAGGAGGAAATTGATTACGTGATTGAAACTTTTGGCCGGGCCGTCACCAGGCTGCGCGGTATGTCGCCGACCTGGGACGCCTTTCGGCGCGGGTTGATTGAGTCGCGCATTCATCCCCGCAAAGCGGGCGGGTCGGGGGCGGAAACAGCGACCGCGACACTCGCCGGACCAACTTGTTGATTTCAGGCTCTTGCTTTGCAGGCAGCAATCAACAATCGTCAATTTGCAATTGAATTATGTTGAACGAAGAGGTTGTCATTAGCGCGCTGAAGCACGTGAAATATCCCGGTTACTCGCGGGACATCGTCTCCTTTGGACTCGTGAAGCAGGTCGCCGCCGGCAATGGCGCGGTGAGCGTGCTGGTCCAGTTGACGGGAGGCAATTCACAGATTGCGCAACAAATCAAAGCCGACTGCGAAAATGCCCTTAAGCCGCTGGCGGATGTCCAACGCGTGTCTGTGGAAGTGAAGTTGCCCGTCGGCCAGCCGGCGGCTGCCGGCGCGAACGCCTGGGCCAATCAAAACAAAGTTCCGGGCATCAATCGCGTCGTCGCCGTGGCCAGCGGCAAAGGCGGCGTCGGCAAGTCCACGGTTTCTGTCAATCTCGCCTGCGCGCTCAAACATCTCGGCGCGCAAGTCGGCCTGCTGGATTGCGACATCTACGGTCCGAGCATTCCGCTGATGATGGGCATCAACCAGAAGCCGACGATCAGTTCCGACGAGAAGTTGGTGCCACCCGCCAATCACGGAGTGAAGTTGATGAGCATGGGCTTTTTGCTTGAGGGCGATCAGCCGGTGATCTGGCGCGGGCCGATGATCATGAAAACCATCCAGCAATTCGTCATGCAGGTGGACTGGGGCCAGCTGGATTATCTGCTGGTCGATTTGCCGCCCGGCACCGGAGATGCGCAGCTCTCACTTTGTCAGACGGTGCCACTCACTGGCGGTGTGATTGTGACGACACCCCAGGAAGCGGCGCTCGGCGTCGTGCGCAAAGGCATTGCCATGTTCCAGAAAGTCAACGTGCCGATTCTCGGTCTCGTCGAGAATATGAGTTACTTCACCGCCCCGAACGGCGAGCGAATCGAGATTTTTGGTCACGGCGGCGGCCAGACGGAAGCAGAGCGACAAAACATTCATTTCCTCGGTGAAATCCCGATCTACACCGAAATCCGCGTCGGCGGCGACCGCGGCGTGCCGGTGGTGGTTTCCGATCCTGGCGCACCCTGCGGCCAGGCGTTCATCAGACTCGCGCAGACTTTGCGAGAGGGCCTTGAGTGAGCCGCCGGCAGCCCCTGAGCCGAGGGAAAACCTCGAACGTCCAACATCGAACTTCGAACGCCGAAGTGAGCGAGGATTCGCGCTGCCATTCGATGTTCGGCGTTGGGTGTTCGATGTTGGATGTTCCTCTGGGAGAGGGACAGGGTGAGGGGTCTTGGGAAATCTTGCAGACCGGACTCGATAGGGTCGTGGTAGTGCCAAGTTGCACCCTCGTGCGGGCATCCGTAATTTTCGGTTGTCAACCGGGTGGCCAATGTTACATTCCGATGAACTGAGAAGTTCGACCATCAAGCTATGAGCGAGAGACCAGACGCTTCGGCCAACGACCTGGTGAAAAACTCCAGCCTTTACCGCGAGTTCCAAGCCGAGCGTGAGGAGATTTTGAAGCACAAATGGATCGAGTCGGAGAAGGCCGGCCACGACATCGGGTTTGAACGGGCGTTGACGGATTGGATTGTCAACCATCGTTCCAAGTGGCGCAAAGCCAGGCAGGCGCAACAGTCGCAAAACACTCAGAGCAATTAACAGACTGACACAGCACATTCCTTTAATGCGATCCGGCGAGGTCGCGAAGGACAGCATGAAAGAGACCTTCCCCGTTTGTCGAACCGGACCACCTGAAGGTGGTCCGGTTCGATTTTTTTATGTCTGAACCGACCGTCATCTTAAGTGCTTCCGGCCTTCAACGGGCCCTGGCGCGCATAGCGCACGAGATCGCTGAACGCAATGAGGTGAGCACAGAGGTCGTCCTGGCTGGCGTGCAACGCGGGGGCGTGTATCTGGCGAAGCGACTGGCCGATTTCCTGAGCGGCATCTGGGGACATGCGGTGCCGGTCGGCAGTCTGGATGTCGGGATGCACCGCGACGACCTCGGACAGCAGGCTGCCCCGAAAATTCATCCGACCGTGATTCCCTTCGACATCACCGGCAAAACGGTTGTGCTGGTGGATGATGTGCTGTTCAGCGGGCGCACCACGCGCGCAGCGCTCGATGCGCTCAATGACTTTGGCCGGCCCAGGCGAATTCAATTGGCCGTGCTCATTGATCGAGGTCACCGCGAACTTCCGATTAAAGCCGATTTCGTCGGCAAGAATGTGCCTACCTCTCTCAGCGAACGCATTAATGTGCGCCTGCAGGAAACCGACGGTGAAGACGTGGTTTATCTGGAAAAGGCATGATGGGAAGAGCCATGACCTGGAACCGAAAACATCTGCTCGACATCGAATCGCTCGCCGCCGAGGAAATCACCACCGTGCTCGACACGGCGCGGGCGTTCAAAGCCGTCGGCGAACGCGCCATAAAAAAAGTCCCGGCCCTGCGCGGCAAAACCGTCGTCAATCTTTTCATCGAGCCTTCGACACGCACGCGCATCAGCTTTGAGCTCGCGGCGCTTCGGTTGACCGCCGATGTCATCAATTTCACAGCCGAAGCGTCTTCGCTCAAGAAAGGCGAGACGCTCAAGGATACGGCCCGCAATCTCGAGGCGTTGAACGCGGACATCATCATCATCCGCCACAGCGCGGCCGGCGCGCCGCATTTTCTTTCGCGCTTTCTGAACGCGAGTGTCATCAATGCCGGAGACGGCGCGCATGAGCATCCGACGCAGGCATTGCTCGACACGTTCACCATTCGCGAACGAAGAGGGAAGATTGCCGGGCTTAACGTCACCATCCTGGGCGACATTCTCTACAGCCGGGTTGCCCGCTCAAACATCTGGGCGCTGACCAAACTCGGAGCGAACGTGACGCTCTGCGGCCCCAGCACGCTGGTGCCGCGCGTTTTTGAGCAGATGGGCTGTCGGGTGACGTACGACGTGGATGAAGCCATTGCCGATGCCGACATTATCAACCTGCTGCGCATTCAGCATGAGCGGCAGCGCCGGACGATGTTCCCGAGCCTCCACGAATACACCAGCCTGTTCGGATTGAGCAAGGAGCGCCTGGGGCGGACGAAATCCGAGGTGCTGATCATGCATCCAGGCCCCATCAACCGCGGCGTGGAAATCGACAGCGAGATTGCCGACAGCAGGCGCTCGGTGATTCTGGAGCAGGTCACCAACGGTTTGGCGGTGCGCATGGCCGTGCTCTTTCTGGTCAACGGCGGCAAAGGCCCGCAGGAAATTGCCGCGTAGAGTGGCTGGCAAAAGCAATTCCCAAACGGTGGAGCGAGACTCCGTCGAGCCTTATCTCCCATGGATAGAAATTAGGGCTCGACGGGGTCTCGCCCCACCCGCTTTGCGGTTTAGCCTGCGGGGTCCCGGCCCAAAGTCAGCCAGTCACCCCGCTGCAGCACGCGAAACGCAGGAGTGCACGGCGGCATTTTGTGGGGATCCAAAAAATTGATGTCGAAAGTCCAATTGCGCACTGGCGGACTGTAATAACCACCGGTCCCCTTCCAAAGGCCGGTGGCGATCTTGCTGTAAAACAATACCACCATCGAGCCGTTGTAGGTCAAGGTGTCGCCGCTCCAGGTTTCCAGAAAACGCGGGAAGTTCTCTACGCCGCCGCTATAGGAACTGGAGGTGGTCTTCACGATGCCGGCCAGGAACGCGGCGTTGACGGTGGTGCTGGTCGCAGGGTTGTTGTTTTTGCTGGCGTTCTGGTTGTCCAACCACCCGTTGGACAGCACGGTGACGGCGTCGGCGACCAGCGAGGACGGTTTTGTGTGGGCTGTATTTGAGCCGCTGGAGGTGCCGGTCGAATCCTTGGTGTTGAAATCGCCTTGAACGTAAATGGGATCCTGGGTGGCCACGGTTAATCCACCATTCGGGAGTTGCGAGCCATTGACCACGCGAACGCCAGCTTCCGTGCCGGCCGGAACATTTTTTCGCTGGTCGATGACGTAAATCGAATTGGGCTCGCGCCCATAAAGTGTCCACAAATCGCTTCCCCCACCGGTCGAGCTCTTGTTGTCTGCCCAGTTCTTGAGTTTGCTCACGTCGATGTCAATGGCGTTGATTCCTTTGCCCTCGCGCCCGTTGTAAAACTTGTTGGTATAAGCGGTAACAATCCCGCCGGGCAGAGTCACCTGGGTGGCGTTAAGATTCAATGCACCGCTCGTGGCGACAACGCCGGAGTCGGTCACTTTGACGATGATGTCGGCCTTGTTGTAGTAGCGCTGGACGCCAACGGCCGCATCCGTGTCGCCGCCGGGCGGAGTTGGATTCAAAATTTCGTAAACTTTGTTCGGATCGCTGCCCCCCTGGCTGATCGGCAGTGTCAACTGGTCGATCTTGGTGCCGGTACCGTCCGGCCCGGGCGTCTTATAAACGACCTTGCCGTTGTCGATTCCGAGATGGGAGGGATCACCAGGGACCGGTCCAGTTTTGATGTCTCCGGCGACCGTGACGGCGCTTTGATAGGTGAGGGTGGCGCCAGGATTCTGATAAATGTCAGAGTTACCGTGGACCCGGCCGGTGACGGTCATGTTCGGTCCGGGCTCAACTTCCAGGTCCACATTGTAGAAAATGGCAAATTGAAAAACCGGGATCGTGGCGAGCTGCACGTTTTGTTGAACGCCGGCCGACACATCGAAACGACCCTGCGTGTCGCGGGCGTAGGACCTGACCTGATACCCGTCGGTGACGCCAAAGAGTCCTGCATATTGCGAATTGAGCGCGGTCCAGTTGGTTCGAGTGCCTGGAACCAGGTTGACGTAAGTCTGGTCTTTGTTGCCCTGCCCGTCACTGAAGGCGTAAGTACTCCAATAGCTGTTTTCGGCGGCGGTGGGGACCTGTTGCGCGTACGACCCCAAGGTAAGGGTTCGATAAACTGTGTCCTCGCCATTGACGCTCTGAAAGTCCCTGGAGAGGCGGGTCAGGACCTTTTCGGTGGCCGCTTCCGCCGCTCCGATGGTTCGCCAATACTGGCTGTTCCGAGCGATCGTGGTGGCGTTGTTTGAACTCCAGGAGAGCACGCTGGACAGCATCAAAAAGGCGATCACAATGAGAATCAGCACCATAAAGAGGACGGAGCCCTCCTTGGTCTTCCGGTCGCGGGCCAGGGTTGTGTTCATAAGGGTTGCTAGAATACGCGTTGCGCTGTTTTCGTGGAAATCTTGTAGTAGTCGTAGTAGCTCCCTGGGCCGATCGGCATGATCGGATACTGCGTCTGATAAAACTCCAACCGCATCGAGATCACGTGATTTTTTGGGTTGTTGTAGTTGGTCTTTCCGAAGGCGTCCTCGGAAGTAAAGATGGGGTAACGATTGGTGATGAAATTGGCCACGACGGAGGATGCGGTAATGCCGTTCGGCGTCCGCTCCAGCCGGTTGCTGCTTGAATTGAAGTAATATCGAACGAAAGAGTTCGCGTTCGTCGAGGCGTAAATCTGAATGGCGTTGCCCTGCTGTGGCGTGTTGGGGCCGCAGTCCGTGAAGTTGGGAGCGCCGAGACCACCTTCGCCAATTCGAATCATTTTCGCGACCCGGACTTCGGTGACCAGAAGGTCGATCGCTTTGCGCGCGTCATCACTCGCGCCCAGTTTTGATTTGGTCAACTCGAACAGCTTCATGCCGAAGAATTGGACCCCGAGCACGCCGACCAATGCCAGGAGCATGATGGACGAAGCGACCAGCACTTCCACCAGCGTGAAGGCCGATGACCTGCTCTGATGGCTCCGGCCGACGCCCGATGATTTAAACAGGGTGATGTTCATTGGTCGGGAGCGCGATAAGTGGCAATGGTGTTGGTGAATGCGCGTTCTCGGAACGACCAAACGCAATCGACGCGGATCAGTTTCAGCGGATACCCGCCGTTGGTTACATCGCTGATGGTCGTGAAGTTGGTGGCGTAGGCCATATTGGTGCCGGAGACCGGCATATCAAGAATGTTGGTAGGAACGGTCGGGAAATTATTGGTAATCACCTCATCTACGGGCGGTGAAGCGCGCGGGTCCCACTTGGCCGCCCGGGTTTGTTCCAGGCGCTGGGTGGCCAGCGACTGGGCCGCCAGCGAGTAGGCCGACCACTCCGCCTGTCGGATGGCGAAGATGTACCCCATAATCACGCCGGCCAGCGACATGACAGTTATGGCCATCGCAATGACAACTTCGGCGAGCGTGAATGCTTTCTGTGACAGACCGCAGCTCCCTCGCAGAGCGTCCGCACTCGATTGGCTTGAAGTTCTTATCTTCATTCGGAACCCTGATTAGGTCTAAGCCAAAGTTCAGCAGCCAGCTTGCCGAGACCCATTTGCCGCACAACCTATGATCGCTTGTAATCCGCAAAACACATTCAGGCGCAGCGTGTTAAGCCTGTTTAACAAACCCGATTCTCCCAAGAACTATTACGGCCCTACTCACTAGGGCTGAATGGCCTTACCGCCGAAGTGTTGAACCAAAAGCGCGATTACCGGCGCACATCGCGTGAGCGGAGTTTTATCCAACATGTTGTTCAGGTGATTCTTAGCTGCCTTGTCGCTTAGGCGGTGTGCAATGCCGATTCTCCGGATGGCCTTCTCCAGCGACCGGAGGGAGAACTCGTTACTCCTCTTTGCCGAGCATCTCAAGCTCGTCTTTCGTGGACGCGTGTCCGCTTTTTTGACGTGCTTCGGGACACGCCGGGATTGCGGTCGGGCGGACAAAGGTGTGGGTTGAAAACAAAACAGCGGCGGTCACATGACCGCCGCTTCCGAAGGGATAGATATTTCGGACTTAATTGTTCGGATTAACTTCGTTCCACGACGTGACGATGTAACCGCGGATCGGGCCGAGTTTGGCCAGGGCTTCGTCGTAATGGAATTTGACGTCGCCGTTCATCGTCACTGAGGACACGATGCAGGAACCAATGAAACTTCCGCTACTTCCGAAGCCATTCAAAGTGAGGGCGGCGGAGGGAGCATCGATGGCTCCGCTAAAGTCGCCGTTGCCGGAAACGGAGATGCTGGTATTGCTTGGCAGGCCGTAATACTGGAAGTTGAGCGCGCTGCCTGGATT
>QHPA01000481.1 GCA_003218935.1 Verrucomicrobiota bacterium | reverse complement strand
CTGGCCAGGATCAACGGATCGTCCCAAAGGATAAACGAGAATTTGTCGCGAGGCACAACGATCGAACCGCCGGGTCCGGGCGGCGAGGCGTATGCCAATTACACGCAAGTCGTAAAGACCTATTATGATCAGGCGTGGATTGACCCTGAAGAAGTGTCGGAGGACGCCACAACTGTGAAAGTCAAAGTCGTCATCGCACGAGATGGCGCGGTGATTACGGATGCGATCATCAAGCGGTCGGGCATCCCGGCGTTGGATAAGTCGGTCGAGAATGCGTTGAATCGCGTCAGGCAACTCCCGCCGTTTCCCGAAGGAGCTAAAGACGCTCAACGAACCTTCATCATCAACTTCAATCTCAAAGCAAAACGGTTACTCGGATGAAGCACAAATCCGCATTCCTGCTCACCTGCGTCGTTTTTTTGTCTGTAACGGCACGGCCGCCGGAGACCGTGGCACAGGACGATCATGAAATCGACATCACGCATCTCGGCGCAAGGCGCATTCCGATCTCACTGGAAGGTTACACCGGCGAAGTCCTGGATACGCTGAGATTCGATTTGGACATACAGGGATTCGAAGTCACCGGCGCCGATAAGGCGCAATACTTGGTCAGTGGCAGCAACAACAGCGACGTGACAGGCCGGCTCACCGATCGCGTCGGCAAGACCACGTTGCTTTCTGCAAGATACACCGGCGGCACGCTGCGCTCGGAGGCGCACACGCTCTCCGACGCCATCGTGGAAAAAATCACCGGCCGCAACGGCATCGCGCGGACGAAGATCGCCTTTAAGGTCGAGACCGGACAGAACAGTGAAATCTACGTCGCCGACTACGACGGCCACAATGCCAAACAGGTGACGCAGGACCACACCATCACGCGCGACCCTGCCTGGGTGCCCGCCCGGCGCGTTCTTTATTACACGTCCTACAAAGCGGGCAACCCGGACATCTATGTGCACGACCTGCAGAGCGGCACGCGTCGCGCCTTTGCCCGGTATCCCGGTCTGAACGCGGGCGCAGCTCCGTCCCCGGACGGCCGGCGCGTGGCGCTGGTCCTGAGCAAAGGCGGCAGTCCGGACATTTACGTTTGCGATGCGGACGGCAGCAACTTGAAGCCGTTGACAAGAACAAGAGAAGCCGAATCTTCTCCCTGCTGGTCGCCCGACGGGCGGACGATTTGCTTTTCGTCGCGGCACGAGGGCAAGTCGGCGCTGTTTGTGGTCTCCGCTGACGGCGGATCGATGCGCCGGCTTTCCACCGCCGGAGCGTTGAATTGCACCGAACCGGACTGGTCGCCGGATGGGAAGCAGATTGTTTTTACCAGACTGGCCGGGGACTTCGAAATCTGTGTCGTGCCGGCTGGTGGTGGCGCAATGACGCCCCTGGTAGCGGGCGAGGACCCAGCCTGGGCGCCGAACTCGCGCACGGTGATTTTCACACGACGTGTGAAAGGCAAAAGAGTTGTCTCTTTGCTTGACGTGCCCACCAAACAAATTAAGGATATTCAACAAACTTCAGGAAGCTGTTCCCAGCCCTGTTGGGCCAAATGAAACGTTCCTGTAAAAAATCACCATGAAATACTCAAAAGTTTTGAACCTTTCAGTGGTCGTGTTGGCTTTGTCACTCGGAGCGGTTGGATGTCAGCCCAAGCCCAAATCGCCGACACCGATTTTGGGAAGGACGGGAAATCCAAGAGGTATTGGTGACACGTTTGGAAAGGATGACCCCGGACCATAACCGCTTCGCAGCGAACACGGGCTATTTTGATTTTGATCGCGCGACAATCAAGCCGAGCGAGACGGGCAAGATTGACGAAGTGGTCCGATACCTGCAAGGGAGTCCGACCCACGCGGTGCAGATCGAGGGCCACTGCGACGAACGCGGGACGGAGCAGTACAATCTTTCACTGGGCGAGCGCCGTGCGCTCGCCGTTCGAGAATATCTGGTCAGGGCAGGCGTCCAGGCCGAACGCGCTTTCACCATCAGTTACGGCGAATCGCGTCCGGCTGTACCCGGTCACAACGAGGCCGCCTGGTCGAAGAACCGGCGCGGCGTATTCGTCCTGCTCACGCCGAAATGACGGATAGTGGTGCAGTTTGCGTTTTCGGTGGGGCAAGCGTCCTCGCGAGCCGGCTCGTCATAACGGTTCTGTTCCTTTTGGAACTTCTCACGGACCATGAACCGCTCCCTCACCCGTCCTCCGCGAGGCGTGAGCGCTCCCCGGTTTTGGGGCTTTACTCGCGGGATTTCGTGGCTTAGCTTTGCGAACGACAGGTGAATTTATGAATGCAACTTTAGCTGTGTTGGGCCTGAGCGGCGGTGAACTGGTCCTCGTGTTGGTGGTGATTCTCGTTCTGTTTGGCGCCAGGCGAATCCCTGAGTTCGCCAAAGGACTCGGCAAAGGAATCACCGAGTTCAAAAAGGCGTCGCGCGAAGTGACCGATGAAATTGAACGCGCGGTGGAGGAGCCGCCGCCTCCGCCGCCGAAGGCGCCACCGTCCGGTTCCAACGCTGAAAGCACCTCTCAACCTTCCGCCGTGCCTAAAGCCTGATTGAGTTCAAGCTGCAGGTGTCATGGCCGATCCCACTGAAGAGTCGCGTCCAGAGGAGACCGAGGAGGACGGCGGCGGGCCGGTAAAGACATTTCTCGAACATCTCGAGGACCTCCGCTGGATGCTGATCAAAAGCGGGGCCGCGCTGCTGGTCGGCATGATTGTTTGCCTGTACGCAACCCACCAGGTCGTAACGATTCTAAAAAGGCCGCTCCAACACGCAGCTTTGATCC
>QHPA01000480.1 GCA_003218935.1 Verrucomicrobiota bacterium | reverse complement strand
CCAGTTTCCGTCCATAACGACAATTCCAGTCGGCAAGCGTGGCGACTTCTCCCATCTCCGGACAGCGCGAAACGATGGCCTGAAGTTCAAGCAAAGCACGATCGGGATTCCTCCGCAGCCGCGCCTGCAAATTGTGACGGCGAATTATTTCCCGATCGAGAGGGTCATACCACCAGGGGAGCGCCACTTGAGACATTGCCGGGTGCGCAGCGGGGTGGGATTGATTTGCCGGCACTACTCCGACCCGCGTGGCGCAACCGGATAGAAAGGCCAAGATAGCGATGCCGACCAAACACAATTGCGCGAGAGGGCCGCGACCGACAACCGGCTCTGCACTTGGTCCGGCGGCCATCATTGGGAGCCTGCCGCGCCACCGCGCCGCCGCATGTGGAATTTGCCCTTGGACAAGTGGGAGCACGTCACCGTTTGCATTTCCGCAATGAGTTTCACGATACCTCAGGATCAGCGTGGTCAGGCGTTGGAAGGTTGCGTGCGGTGGACGGGAAGCCGCACTCTAAAGCGCGTTTCACCGGGGCGGGATTCAAATTCGATTTCGCCCCCATGACGGTCGCCGACGATGCGATTGCTGATGACGCGGCCAAGGCCGGTGCCTGTGCCGACGGGTTTGGTCGTGAAAAAAGGCTCGAACAGATGCCGCTGGGCATTCCGAGGAATGCCTGAACCGTTGTCCACGATTTCGACGACGAGTTGATCGTCTTCCAGGCCGGTGCCGATGCAGATTTTTCCGGCGCGGTTGACCGCGTGAATGGCATTGTCGATGAGATTGGTCCACACCTGAAGCAGTTAATTCCAGTTGTCTTGAGAACTTGCTTCGCGTCCTCCTCTGTTTCGACATTGAGCCACTGGTGAGGTACGAAATTGCGGCCGAGAAAATCGCGGATTTCAGTCGAATGCGGCGACCATTGATGCCCGATCACGCGCACGCGCTGAAATGCCGGGTGATAGGACGCCTGCCAATCGTCGAGCAGGTCATCGATCACGCCGTAGAGGCGTTCCTCCGGCGGATCCCACGGTTTCATCAGGTAATGGTCGATGTGGACGTTGTTGATGGCGCGAATGGCCGCGTCCGTATCGGCGTAAGCGGTCAACAGCGCCCGCTTTGCTTCCGGGTATAACTCGATGGCCTTTTCCAGGAACTCCACGCCGGACATGCGCCGCATTCGTTGGTCCACAAGGAAGAGAGCCACCGGTTCGTTGCGAAGCTTCAATTGCTTCGTCGCATCGAGGGCTGAGACGCCGGAATCGGCGGAGATAACCTTGTAACGATCTCCATAGTGCCGGCGCAGATCACGTTCGACAACGCGAAGCACGTCCGCGTCGTCGTCCACCGTCCAAATCACTGGTTTAGCCATACGTGTTCCCTTCAGGTCTGGTCGAAAAGATTTCGTTCTCCACTCGCTGGACCTGCGCCCGGCAAGCTCGCGACGCGGACCAGCCGCGGCTCCGTCGGATAATTGCGCTCTCGCCAGGCGTCAATACCTCCCAGCAAAGGTCGAACACGCAGGATACCATTTCGATGAAGCAACAACGCCGTCCGCGCGCTGCTCACCTCGTTCGGGCAGGAGCAGTAAAGAATGATGTCGCGATCACGCGGAATCTCGTGCTGGCGCAACTTCACCTCCTCCATGGTCAGGTGACGCGCGCTGCGGATCAGCGAAGGGTCCCGTTCGAGTTCAGCCTGAGACCGGAGGTCCAGTATGATTGGGTTCTCCCCCGTCTCCAGCTTTTGATGCAGTTCGTCCACCGTGATCCGCGCCATCCGCAGCTCCTTCAACAGACGCTGTCGCTGGTAATACTTGTAGCCGATGTAAAGTGCCGCCAAGGCGATGACCACTCCCAACGCGCCGCTCCCGAGACTGGCGAGCGCGGCGATAACCTGCTCCAACTGGCGGCTGAACAGGGCGCCGAGAAGCATGAAACTGGCTGGATAAAGGAACGAACCCAATCCATCGAAGAGGAAGAACCGAGGAGCGCTTACGCCTGAACTGCCCGCCAGCGGCGGCGCCAAGGTGCTCAGACCCGGAATGAATTTCGCCGCCACGACGCCGCGCATCCCGTATCGCGTGAAGACATCTTGCGTCCGACGAACGCACGAATCCGGCTCCAGCGAAATACGGCAGAGAAGATCCAGGACGCGGTGGCCGCCATAGCGCCCCAAATAGAACCAAATCAAATCGGCAAGCAGCGAGCCGAAGGTGGCGGCGGCGAGCGCCGCAAACCAATTGATGTTGTCGGTAGCGGCCAAAGCGCCTGCCGCCAGCAACCAGGGTGCGGCGGGCAGCGGAACGCCCATTTGTTCGACAAATACTGCCGCAAATAGGACCGCCGGACCGTGACGCACCAAAAACCCAAGTGTTTCAGTCATAGTCGTGCCAGGACGCGCCGAAAAGGATCAGAGCGGCCACGGCGACAATGAATATGAGTATTACGATATCCACAGTCTCAACTCTAATTACGCCGCCCGGGCGGAAGCTGAAAATGCGCCTGCCTGTTTGAAAACTACGAGGTTTCGCCGTGTCGAATGTGGCAAATGCGCGAGAGCACATTCTACCTGTCGATTACTTTGCCCCCCACTTCCAATTCCGAATCTCCGGCAGATCCTCGCCATGCTTCGTGACGTATTGCTTGTGTTCGATGAGTTTGTCGCGGATGGCTTGCTTGGCGTAGGCCGCCTTGGGACCAAGTTGCGGCACGCGGTCAATCACGTCCGCGACGAGATGAAAGCGGTCGAGGTCGTTCATCACCACCATGTCAAAAGGAG
>QHPA01000479.1 GCA_003218935.1 Verrucomicrobiota bacterium | reverse complement strand
GTGAAAAAGGCAGACGAAGGCATCGCCTGGGGCAGCGTCCATTGGCAATACCTCGAGGATATGAGCCGCGTTACGCCTTACGAAGGCACGCCGCTAAAGCTCAAAAAGACCCTTTTCACGAAAGTGAGCACGAAGAAAGGTCCGGCCCTTGAACCGGTCAAAGGCGCGCTTCAAGTCGGCGACGAACTGGTGGTGCGCATCGAACTGCGCGTGGATCGCGACATGGAATACGTCCACCTGAAGGACCAGCGTGGCAGCGGCACTGAACCGGTGAACGTGGTTTCGCAATACAAATATCAGGACGGGCTCGCTTACTACGAATCCACGCGCGACACCGCCAGTCATTTCTTCATCGATTACCTGCCGAAAGGCACCTACGTGTTTGAATATTCCACTCGCGTGCAACTCCGTGGCGAATACCAGACCGGCATCGCAGACATCCAGTGCATGTATGCGCCGGAGTTCGACAGCCATTCGGAGAGTCTGGCGTTGGTCGTGAAGTAGAAAGTCCGGCGAAGCGGCTCAGGAAGGCCGGTTTTCGTCCGCCGTTTGGGCGGCGTTGAGGAGCAGGCTTTGCCAGGTGGTGAAAATGGTGCGCTCCGCAGGCGGCGCGCCGGAGCCTTCCTGGGCGCGTCCCCCGCGCCAGCCGATGATTTCGCTCACCGCCGCCTCGCCTTTTGATTTGGCGGTCGTCGCGTGGATAATCTCGCCGTTTTGAAAATAAATGCGCCCGCGACCGCCCTGAGCCGACGTGAAGTCAATGACTTGCGTGGCGTTGTTCAGGCACTTCAGTTGAATGATATCAAGCACCGTCAGCCGGGTGAGCGAGGCGGCGAAAAAACCGGTGTTGCCGCTGGCCTGTGCCGCGAGCGCAGCGCGGCAATCGCGCGCCAGCCCGGCTATCGAAAGGTAATGAACCGGCTTTTCCATGAAACGCACCACCCCATACGCTTCCGCCTGGTCCCGATATTCGGGCAGCGGCTGCGCGGTCATGACGATCACGCTGGCGGCCGGGTTCTTGACGCTGATATCCGCGATGAAATCAATCCCGGAGCCGTCCGGCAGATTCACGTCCAGAACGAAAAAGTCGATTTCATACTCTTCCAGAAGCATGCGCGCTTCGGCCATGGAACGGGCCGTCAGGATAAGATCATCGGGCATGGCGACATTCAGGGTCTTGGCCAACGCGACCGCCGTCACAAGGTCATCTTCCAAAAGCATTACGCAAAATCTTTTCATCGCCAAAGGTGGAAGAAGGTTCCTTTCAGTCACGCCATGAGTCAACCCCAATCCCCCCGCCCTTCGCCGTATCCGTCGCTTGTCCAACAGACTCCGCAGTACCCTCCGCGCCACTAGCGGGCCAGACGAAAGAACGCCTGCGTGTTGGTGAGCGGCAAGGTCACGACGTATTGGTCGCCCTGAGTGGAAGGCGTGACCACGACGTCCGTCCACTGAGGCTGCGCCAGGTCTGTTTTCATCTGCACGCCGTAACCCGAGGCGTTGGTCGTCCACGAAAGCGAGAGGTTGCTTCCCAGGCGGAGGCCCCCGCTTAGCGTCGGCGGTTTGCAGCCTTCGAGCAGGTTCACGCCGGCCAGCGGCCCACAGGGACGGATGACCGCGTACCGGACGCGAGTGAAATAAACGCCCGGCAGACTTTGCGAGCCGGCCGGTTTGTTAATGACAAAACGCGCGGCGGCCTGCGGCCCCTGGTTCACGCCGGAGAAATTCATGTCGGGGATTTCGAAATAGGCGTCCAGCCACCGGTCGCTGCCAGACAAACTCACCGCGATGTTGGCTGGCGTGAATGCGAGCGGCACCTCACCGCCCCGGCCGGTCCGATAGACCTCCGGGCGAAGAGTCGCGCCGACCAGGGCCGGGTCGTCATAATAGGTCACGCAGATGGCCAGATGCGCGTTGTCCTGGGTCGAGGGGCCGAACGGTTCGTTGATGATGGCGAAGTTCAGGTAAATTCCCGGCGTGCCGTTGGGCTGCGCATCGGGTCGGACGGCCTGACGGCGGTCGTTGGCCGGGCCGGCTTCTTCCACCGCCATATATTGGTCGCTCCCCGGACCGAAGGTGCCTACGTCCAACCCGTTCATGACCCCTTTGCCGAGGTCCAGTTCAGCATAGTTGCCGTAGGCATCGGTGCAAATTTTTGGGTCCTCAAAGCAATCGGGGATCGGATCGAGACTGGCCAGCGCGTTGGTTCCGATCCTGAAGATGCCCAGTTCAACTCGCGAGATAAACACCTGGCCATTTTGAAAGATCAACCGCGGCCCGCCTTCGAGCGAGCCGGTGTTGACTCCTTTGAGATCGACTGCGGGAACATTGAACGCCCGCCGCACCCATTTGCCGGTGCCTTCTAGAGTGTGGAGCCGATTGGTCGGATAAATCGCCGCGCCGCCGGATTCATCGGTGGCATAGGTTTCAGGTCCGAAAACAGTGCCGGCGAGCGCGGGATCGT
>QHPA01000416.1 GCA_003218935.1 Verrucomicrobiota bacterium | reverse complement strand
AATTCGTCGGCGCTCTTCAATCCGGGCTGCTTCCCGTCCCGCACGGCCAGCATTTCACGGATCACGGTGTCGGTGGACCCGAAATAAAAGTAATCGCCGGCCCGGGCAATCGACGGCCGCAGCGGAATCGGCACGGGCGCGGGCAGTGGCATCGTGCGCATCCGTAATCCCTCTTCATCCACTCGTGTCACCTGCGGATTCTCCTGAAGCAACTTGTCGAGGTGATCGAAGAGGACGTTGTCTTTTACTTTGACAAGCAGAGCCAGACGCGGTTCGGGAATCTCCAGGGGCTGCGGCGTGGGCAGCGGGAGCGACACCTTGCGGGTGTCATCGAGCGTCAGCACAATTCCGAACTCTCCGCCCAACGAATTCAACAACGCTTCGAAATTGATCCCGGTCTTCGCCTCGAACTCTTTCGGGAACCCCCGGCTCCATTCTTCCAGGCCCGCAATGCCGGACGCCGACAACTCGCGTTGCAGGATCGCCCACAACGCGCGCAAATCCAGATCGAAGAAGACGCTTAACGCGGTCGTCGTGGGAAGCTGGTTGAGGCCGTCCAGCGCGTGCGGCGCTGTGCCGAAGAGCGACCAGAGATAACCTGATTTCCGATCCGGATAATGATGGACCAGGAGCTTCGTGCGATAGCGCCCTTTCTCCGTTGCGATCCCGCTCATGCCCACGCCGCTGATTTCTTCGAGGCCGCTGTTCCTGATCAACCGTGTCGCCAGGTCGAATCCCTTGTTCGCCTCCGCGCGCTGTTCGTCGGTGAGAACGGGCGCCACCTGGAGAATCCCGCGCCAGCTCGAGACCTGCTCGGACGCGCCGCGGATCCATTGTTCTGTGCCGAAATAAGCGAACAGGTTGCCGCCCGGCTCAAGCTGCGACGTGACCTCCTTAAAACTGGTCTTCTCCGCCGAAGCCAGCGCCGGACGGACCGGTTGGGGTTTGGCGGCAGTCGGTCCGGGCTGCGCTTCCTCCTTCCGGCTGCAGCCGAAGACGAGAAACAACGCGGCGAGAAAGACTGTTGAGGCGCGGCGGATTTCGGTATTCGATGCATTCATAGTTGATCGCCTTGGGTTGTGGCCGCAAGAGTCGGTTGAGTCCTCAAAAAAGTAAAGATCGATTCAGACGTTGCCTCAGAGCCGCTGGACGACCGGGTAGGGACGGCAAGTCCAGCCAGATCAACGGCGTTGAAATGTGTGTTCGTTCAAGGTAAAGTTTCGCCATGAGTTTTGCACAAGTGCTCGAAGAACTTCCACGCTGACGTTCGAACAACGCCAGCTTCTGATCAGTCGCGCGCTCGAACTGGACGATCTCCCATTGTCGGAAAGAGATGAAGCGCTCGTCGAAGCGCGGCTGGCGAAATGTGAAGGGCAGGGGATGGCGACTAACAGGGCCGTCTCTTCGTCTCCGAGTTGCACGGTTGCAACGTGGATGGCTCAGCCCGGATGATCTTTTCGGGTATCTAAATCGCCAGACCCTGGCGTCGTGACAGAAATGGGATTGCAATGTTTCGCACCTTCCTCAACATCACCGCCACGCGCCAGGAGCGCTGATGTAAAAATGATTCTGTGCAAATGACGCTTGGCATTCGTTTCCGTCCGCGACTGCTGGACGCACTGAAACACTATTCCCGCCCGGATTTACTTGCCGACTTCACGGCCGGCGCCACGGTCGGCCTCGTCGCCCTGCCGCTGGCGATGGCGTTGGCGATTGCCTCGGGGCTGAAGCCGGAGATTGGAATTTTTACCTCGGTGGTCGCTGGGATTCTTATTTCGGCGCTCGGCGGCTCGCGGGTACAAGTCGGCGGACCGGCCGGAGCGTTCGTGCCGTTGCTGGCCCCAATCGTCGCCACGCACGGACCGGAAGGACTCATCGTCGCTTCGTTGATCGCCGGACTCATCCTCATCGTGATGGGCATGACCGGCCTGGGCGGGTTGATCAAATACGTCCCCTACCCCGTCGTCACCGGCTTCACCAGCGGCATTGCGATCATCATCCTCAGCACGCAAATCAACGACTTTTTCGGCCTCAACATGAAATTGCCGCCGGACTTCATCGGCAAGGTCGAAGCGCTCGCGGGACACTTCCGACCGAATGCTTTGACGCTGGCCATCTCCGTCGCCAGTGTGTTGCTCATCTTCGCCTGGCCCAAAGCGTGGGGCCGCCGCGTGCCGGGTTCCATCGCGGCGATCACGCTCGGCGCGGCGGCAGTGAGTTTGTTTCATCTCGAAAATTTCGGCATTCAAACCATCGGCACTCAATTCGGCGGCATTCCTCTGGGTTTTCCTTTGCCGCACTGGCCGCGCCTGCCGTTCGACGAATGGCGCAACCTGCTCAACGCCAGCCTCACCATCGCCATCCTCGGCGCGATTGAATCGTTGCTCTGCGCGGTGGTCGCCGACGGCATGATTGACGACCGCCACGACTCCAATCAGGAGCTCATGGGGCAAGGCATCGCCAACATCGGCTCGGCCCTGTTCGGCGGCATGCCGGCGACGGGCGTGATCGCGCGCACAGCCACCAATGTGCGGAGCGGCGCGCGCACCCCGGTGGCGGGCATCATTCACTCGCTCACGCTTCTGGTGATCCTCCTGCTGGCGGCGCCCCTGGCGAGCAACATTCCGCTGGCCAGCCTGGGCGCGGTGCTGGTGGTGGTGGCGTTGCGCATGGGTGAATGGCACCAATTCGCGCGCCTGCGGCACTGGCCGAAAAGCGATGTGGCGGTGTTCCTCTGTTCGTTCATTCTCACCGTCGTGACCGATCTTCCGTTCGCGGTAAAAACCTCGTTGCTGCTCGCCGCCGCGCTGCTCGTCAAACGCCTCTCCGACACCACGCGGGTCATCACC
>QHPA01000415.1 GCA_003218935.1 Verrucomicrobiota bacterium | reverse complement strand
ATCGTTGAATCGTTACAGCGGACGACACGGCTGCGTCAATGATTCAACGATGTAACGATGTAACGCGTCACTTGCTCAACTTCGGAGGCGTCGGCGAAAAGATTTTGTAACTCAACCCGTCGGTGTCGACGCTGCCCGAATAGACCGCGAAGTAGAAATACTTCGCGATCTGGTCAAAGGGCGGCAGCAGCGAGAAATCGACCCAGTCCTTCAGGCCTTTGCCGTCTTTGCCGTTGAGCTTGGCTCCGAACGGTGTCATGGCGAGCACCTTTCCGAGCGTGCCGGAGTCGTTTTTCAATGATTCCAGCGTCGCGCGCACGGTTTCGCTGGTGTTTTGATAGCCGAACAAGCCGGTGCTCATGCCGCCGATCTTTTGAGCGGCGTCGGCCAGGCCGGCGGCGTCCCGCAACGCCTTTCCCGTGGTGTCGCCGCTGCGCAGAAACGTTTCCAGCATCGCGTCGTCAGTGGACATGGCGAGATAACCGCCGCCGGCGGCGTAGCTCATCATGTTTTGGACCATGGAGCCGTCCGGCCTGAGGCCGCCCGGGAGCGTGACGGAGTAAATTTTGCGTCCAAGAAATTCACGCTCCTTGCCGCCCGACTGTCCGAGCATCGGTCCCAGCAAAGTGGAGGAAGTGACCGTGTGGATGGCGTCGGCGAGCTTTTCCGCGTTCGGCGAACCGATCAGGAGCAGCGAAGGCGGGGAACTCAAGCTCGCGAGGTTGTTCGTGCGGGGGTTTTTCTGAAACGTAATCAAGTCATCGCCCAGATTGCCCACTAATTCCCGTTTGAAATCAAAATTGGGGTCCTTGTCCTTGCCGACATTGTCGAAGAGCAAGCTGAAACCGCCGCCTGCCTGGGGAAGGATTTCGGTGAGCATTCTTTCAAAGTTTGCCCACGCCTTCTGGATATCCAGCCGCCAGCGCTGAAACTTGACCGCCTCCGCCGGAACAAACGGCGGGGGGTTGGCGTCCTTGGGTTCGGCGGAAATGATTTTGAAGATGCCGACGCGACTGGCCGCAGGCACGCCGAGATGAAATTCGCCGAACGAACCTTCGGAGGTTGCGTTCAGTCCGAAGGAGATCGTTTTCAACCCCGTCAGGCCGGCAGCACTGATTATTTTTGACGGGTCCGGCGAATCAGAGTCTTTATTTTTGTCGCCTGCGTCGGACGCAAGGCGGCTGAGCACGTCGGAAATCGGCTTGAAATGGACCCAGCCGTAGGCCAGCGCATTGCGGAAGCGGGCCTGGTAGTCGGCGGCAAAGGCGGTTTGCTCGCTGAGGGGCTGAAGGGCGCCACCCGACTGCCGCGCGAGAATTTTTTCAATGGCATCAGGATCACTGCCGACGATCAAAAGCGATTCGGATTGGCCCATCGTAATCGAGGCTTTTGATCCCGGCTTCTCTTCCGGTTTTTCCTTTGAACTGTCTTGTTTGTCCGTCTTCGAATCGGAGAGCGATTTCGCCAGGGTCGTCGCCACGTCCCCTGCGGAGACTGTCAACGTGGTGAATTCCACATCGCGGATTTTTTCCGTCTTCAATTTTCTCCCGCTGTCAATCCACTTCTTCCGTAAATCGGCGAGGTTGGTCTTAAGCTGGCTGCTCTTGTCCTTGGCGTCGATGAGCAACAGCCAGGCCGGCAAGGGGCCCTCCTTTCCCTGCCACCCGTTTTGGAGAACTGCGAAGGTGAGCTGGCCTTGGGCCAGACGGCTGTAGTCGTCAAACTTCACACCCAAGTCGCGTTCCAGCGGCTTGATGAATGCGTCGTTGATTTTGCCAACCAGTTTGTCTTTGAACGGCTTTAACGCCGGATCGCGCCAAAGCTGGCTGCTGGCATTGGCGTCGTACGCGGCCCTGGCCTTCGCGCAATCGGGCACCGTGAAGACGCCCAGGGTCTCGGCGGGCAAAAGCTTTTCCGGGGTCGGAACGGCCGCATGGCCCATGAACGACAAGGACGCCAGCCAGGCGAGGATTTTGAATCGCTTGTTCATACGATAAGGTTTCGGTGTTTTCCAGTTGTCGAAATAAACTTCATTTTTGTCCTGCAAACCGACTGAGGGTCTTTGTGCCAGGTTCGGGTCTGTTGTCAGCCGGGTCGAAGCTTGGCTCAACTGCGGGCATCCAGGCAAGAAAACACTTTCATCAGGTCTTGAGTTGCGCGGGAATCAGCGGGCCTCAGTCCGCTTTTGAGCGCGGCTCGGGGGCTCAAGATAGCGATACGGATTGCTGGGGTTGTCGTTGTCGTAAGCGTAAGCGTCGCGATGCTGCAGGAAATATTTGACGGCTTCGGCCGGTATCGCGAAACCGAGTCCTTCGCCAAAAGTGATTTTCATGTTGGTCACGCCCACGACTTCACCCCGCAGATCGAACAACGGCCCGCCACTGTTGCCGGGATTGATTTGCGCCGTGGTCTGCAAATACAACTCTCCCTGCATCGGACGGGTCTTGGTGCTGATGATGCCTTCGGTCACGGTGCGTTCCAGTCCCATTGGACTGCCGATGGCAAACACGCGCTCCCCCACCGAAAGCGCGTCCGAATCGCCCAGCAAAACCTTTGAGAAACCCGGCGCGTCCTGGTCTTCAATTTTCAACAAAGCCAGGTCGGAGAATTTATTGATCGCGATAATTTTGACGTGCTTGTAACTTTTGCGTTCGAGTTGACCGCTCTTCTGATGATACACCTCAACCGAGATTTGCGTTTCGTTTTCGATGACGTGAAAATTCGTGATGAGGTAACCTTCCTCGTTGATGATGAAGCCGGAACCCAGTCCGCTGGGAGTGCGCACCTGGACCACGGCTGCGCCCAGTTGGCCGACCAGCTCACGGACGGAACGTTCAGGCAGCGCGACGGCGGCGGATTGGAAAAGACCCTTAATGGCCGACTGGTTGG
>QHPA01000224.1 GCA_003218935.1 Verrucomicrobiota bacterium | reverse complement strand
CCTGGTCTCAGGCGCCGAGCACTCATCAAAAAGCAAACTCCGTCACGTCGTCGCCTTCAAATTCAAAGAAGGCGCGACGGGCAAACAGATCAAACAAGTCGAAGACGGCTTTCGCGATTTGAAGAAGAAGATCACAGAGATCCAGGATTACGAATGGGGGACGAACGTCAGCAAAGAAAGCCGCAACAAAGGTTGCACGCACGGTTTCATCCTGACCTTCAAGAGCGAAAAAGACCGTGACACTTACATCGATCATCCCGCGCACAAGGAATTCGGCAAACTCGTCGGCCCGGTGCTCGACGACGTGTTCGTCATCGATTTCTGGGCGCAGGAATGAGGCAAGCAGCGTTCACCTTGCGCGGAGCCGGAAGAAGCAGGTCAGATCGCTGAACGTGTTGGTCAATAGTGTAGTGATTGAACGAGAGCGCCGGAGCGCGGCGAACGATTCTCCCTCTCCTGCGGGAGAGGACCGGGGTGAGGGCGAGCGTTGACACCCATTCCTTTTCTTCAGACTTGTCGCATTCTATCTCAAACTTCGGAGGTTACTCGGGCTTGCGGGCGTCGGCCAGTTTCCACTGCTCATCGAAAAATCCCGCTTCGACAATTTCGCCCGCCACGCCAACCGACGGCGAGCCGCGAATGTCCACCACCGCATAGTCAGGCAGTTTCGGTGTCTGATCGGCATTGCTCGACGAACGCGGATGCGCAAAAGTGAACCCGCTGTTCAACACCACGTAACGGGTTGGATTCAGTGGATTCGGATAAATCAGCGCGGGCAGATGGGCATTTGAGGCAAAACTCTTTTTCCCAACTCGCACTGCCTCCGTGTCCCAGGAAATCGGCAGCTTGTCCGTCATTTTCGCCAGTAACTTGTTGCTCTGTGGGTCACCCCAGAGAACCAAATTACTTGCCGCGATGTCCGCCGTTGTAATCACGTCATCCCGCTTCACCCGCGCGTCGCCGCGGAACTGATTTCGCCATTCCGCTATGGCTTTCACCATTTCGTTGGTTGTCCAGCGGCCGATTTCGTCATGCTGCGGCCGTCCGGTCGGCGCGACCATGATGAACGAATCCATGAACGCATCGTCTATTGGTCCCTGTAGCCCATGACGCTTGCGCAACAAACCATCCTCAAAGGAGTGCACCACAGACCAACGCTCTCCGCCCTGACTCAGGCGCACCTTCCAGGAGCCGTCCGCCCCGGCCCGTGGCGCCTCCAGCTTTTGCCCGTTCACTTGCACTTCAGGTCGAAGCCCTGTGTCCAACGGACAAAGTCCCGCCGGCATTGACAGCGTAAGGGCGGTGATGTTTTCCGCTCGAATCATAACCTCGTGCGGATTGAGGATCACCGCTTCGCACCGCGCCCGCTCCCAGTGTTTCTCCAACCCTTCCACGCTCACCCAGGACATCTGGTTGTATCGCAGCGTCCAGGTGGTGAAACGAACCTTGACGGGGAGCGGATTTCGACCTTGTGCGACCAATTCGTCCACGCGCCTCGCCAATTCCTTCCTGGTCTCCGGCTCATATTTGTGTTCAGTCCTGGGCCCGATGAGGTGGACCAATTCCAGTCCCTCCGACTTCATTGCCGCGGCCATCGCGTCCGCCGCCGCTTTCTGTTTGTCAAGCTCGCCGCTGTAGGCAACCACGTCGGTGTTAAACAGACTCGGCGCGTAGTCCGTCGCGTCGTACCAATGCCACAGTGTCTGCTCATACCAGGGCGGACCATTCCGGCCGCGCTGAAGCTTAAGGTAGTCCGCTGTGTTCGCAAAGCCGGCGCCCGGCGCCACAGCGGCCCAAACGCCCGCATGATGCGCGCCCAGATGCCAGCACCCGGCGCCACCCATCGAAAAGCCCCGCAACGCGATTCGCTTCCCGTCGATGGGATAATGCCTGCGGACATGCTCCAATGCCTCGAACACGTCAACTTCACCGGCAAATTTGAACGCGTTGCAGTAACGGCCGTAAGGATGCAATACAAATGTGTCCTCCGGTGTGAACTCGCCCGCCCGCCTCTCGCGCTCGTCCACAAACTTCAGCTCGCTCAGATGCTCGTCGCGTCCGTGCAACCACACATCGAGTCGGTGCTCCCGCCTTGCGTCGGCCTGAACCGACGCGGGCACAATGAGTCCGTAAGGCTGCACTGAACCGTCGAGCTTCGACACGTAACCGCGCACAACGAGGCCGGTCGCGGTCGTCCACGGCGCCTCGCCATTCCGCAATTGAACGGCCCGTCGCATGCCTTGCGACAACAGGGTTCGCGCGATTTCCACTTCGTTGCTCCGATAAAACACGTCGTAACGCAGCGCCCAATTGACCGCCTTATGGAAGATCTCCACGTCGGGAAGCAGTTCGAGTTTGTTCGGCCTGTCCTCGAGCAACCGCCGCAATTCCTCGATCGCCTCCGCCAGATGAGTACAGCCCTCTTCCAATTCCAGCCGGGCAACAGACGCAATTGGAATGCCCGGCGGCGGAACGCGGCGCTCCCCGCGTTGGTCGAACTCAGCAGCGGACAACGCGGACACCACCGCCAATCCGATAAAGGTCGATAGAAATCGCGTTGCTCGCCTCATTGCGCCGGAGCTTTGAACTCCCATTGCTCATCAAAAAAGCCGGCCGTCTCAATTCCGCCCGGCGCGCGAGATGACTCCGGGACAGTGATGTCAACGATCGCCCAGTCCGGTAACTTTGGAGTTTGCCGCGCGTTGTTCAGGTAGTCGTACTCCCGAAAAGTGAAACCGCTGTTCACGACGACGTAGTGTTTCGGGTTCAGCGGGTTCGGGTAAACCAGCACGGGCACGTAGCGGTCGCGGCTATACTGCGCCTGTGGCGTGTGAACGCCCTGCGCATCCCAGCCAATCGGCAATTGACTTGCGATTCTCGCGAGTAATTTATTGCTGCTCGGATCGCCCCAGAGGATCAAGTTGCTTGACGCGATGTCTTCGTCCGTGATGGCCATGTCGTCCTTGACTCGCGCCTCGCCCCGAAACTGCCTTCGCCAATGTTCAATCGCGTGGTCCATCTCCGTCGTCGCCCACGCGCCAACTTTTTCGTTCATCGGCTGGCCGGTCGGTTTGACCATGATGAAGGAATCCATGAACGCGTCGTCAATCGGGCCTTGCAAACCGTGACGTTTGCGAAGGCGCCCGTCCTGTGTAGAATCAACCACGTTCCATTTCTTTCCCGCCCTGACAAAATGCGCTGTCCACGATCGGTCCGACATCACCGGCGGCGCTTCGAGTTTCTGTCCATCCAGAAAAACTTTGGGTTTCTGCGTATTGTTCAATGGACACTCGCCCGGCCGCATGGAGAAGGTCAGCGCCGACACATTCTTCGTCGTCGCTTGGACCGCAGTTTCTCCAATGTCGGCATCGACGCGCGCCCGCTCCCAGTGTTGCTCCAAACTGTCCACCGTGACCCACAGCATTTGATTGTAGCGCAATGTCCACGTTGTGAACTTCACTTTGCCCGGCACGGGATTGCGTCCTTTCGCTGCGATGCTGTCAATGCGCCGGCTTATTTCCTCCTTCGCACCTCGTTCGTAGGCATGCGCTGTCTTCGGTCCGATGATGTGTGTCAACTCGATGCCTTCGGCCGCCAGCGCCCTGGCCATCATGTCGGCGGCCTGCTTCTGCTGGTCCACTTCGCCGCTGTAAGCCACGGTTGGACAATTGAACAAATTTAACGCGTAATCTGTGGCGTCGTAGAGGTGCCAAAGCTTTTGCTCGTACCAGGACAGTTTCACAGTTTCTTTCTGGAACACTTTGAGAAAATCCGCGGTCTCGGAAAAACCCGCGCCCGGCGCGGCCGTCGCCCACAAGCCCGCGTAATGAGTGGCGAAATCCCAGCAGGCCGCGCCGCCCATCGAGAAACCGCGCACGACGATGCGATTTTCGTCGATGGGATAATGCTTCCGCACGTCGTCGCTCGCCTCGAACAAGTCCACTTCGCCGGCGAACCGGTTCGCGTTGCAATAGCGGCCATAGAGGTGAAGGACAAAGGTGTTGGGTGGACTGAATTCGCCGGGGGACTTTAGCCGATCATTGATGAACGCAAACTCAGACAATTGCTCGCCGCGACCGTGAAACCAGAAATCGAGCCGAAACTTCTGCGCGCTCGCCGGCTGATACGATGCCGGCACAATCAACCCATACGGCTGCACGGAGCCGTCGATCCTCGACAGATAGCCGCGCACGACCAGGCCAGTCGCGTTCGCCCACGGCGCGACGCCTTCCCGCAGCGACTTGGCCCGATCCTGGCCCAGAACGAGCATGGCCCTGGCGAATTGCACTTCGTTGGATTTGTAAAATTCATCGTAACGCAGCGCCCAATCGACCGCTTTGTGATAAATCTGCGCGTCCGGCAGCAGGTCGAGCAGCGCTGGTTTGCCTTTCAACTCGGCGCGCAACGACTCGATCTGGCTGCCGAGTTCGGCGACGCCCCTTTCCAGTTCGAGGCGATCGGTGTCGGGAATTTTTATTCCCGGCGGCGGAATGCGACGGACTTTGTCAGGAAGGTTGTCGGAAGGACCGTCCGCGCTTATGAGCAGCGCAAAGAAAATCGACGCGAAAAAAATGGGTAAACGCATGGCAACCGTGTGACGAAAATCGCGGAATGTGGCAAGAGGATTCTGAGTGTGGTGGGGCGAGCGTCCTCGCGAGCCGCTGCTTCCGTTGGGCGGGCTATACTCGGCCCGCGTTCATTGGGCGCCCTGGACTACCTGGCACAAAAGTCTTCGCCGCCGCCAACTTTCTGCGCTGGGTAGTGGCACGGGCGTCTCGCCCGTGTGTTCCAGCGAGAGGCAAGGCCGCCGCCAATCAGAAACACACGGGCGAGACGCCCGTGCCACTATTTTTTGGCCGCAGCTTCGACGCGATGGGGACATCGCGCCCTGCCATCGAACTCAGTCAGGAACCTTGCTCACCCTCTTTGAGAAAAATCACCTTCACTCCGCTTTCCTTCGGCTGGTTGAAACTGTCGAGCAGACTGGGCGCTGGTTGAGCGGAGGACGTTGAGGACGACAAGGGTTTCGCCTCCGCTTCAGGCTCCAGCGCCGAACGCAGCGCGCCTTGCACGAGTTCCGCGCAATGAATCTTCATCGGTGGCAGCGGGCCAAGGTCGCCCGCCAATTCGTTCGTCTTCAGTGAAAGCGCTTCTTCGGCAGTTTTGCCTTTGATCAACTCGGTCGCCAGGCTCGCCACCGCGATGGCCGTTTCGCAGCCGAACGATTGGAAGGTCGCCTTGTCGATGACTTTCCTGCCGCGGTCTTCCTTGTATTTGATCCACATCCGCAGCATCTCGCCGCACTCGGAGTTGCCAACCGTGCCCACTGCATCCGCATTCGGCAGTTCGCCTACGTTCTGCGGATTCGCCATCGCTTCGCGAATTCTCTTTTCCAAATCGTCGTTCATTACAGATTTACGATATACGATTTACGAGTCCGGCTCCACATTTAAGCACAGTTCGTAAATCGTAAATCGCATATCGTAAATTCAATCAAATCATGGTCCAAAGTCGCGCTAGACCAGCCGGTAGCGTCTCATGCCCTTGTCCACTTCCTGCGACCACGCATCAATACCGCCGCGCAGGCATCGTACGTTCGTCAAACCGTGTCCCATGAAATACGCCGCCGCATCCAGGCCCTGTTTACCCTGATGATCGACGATGACCAACGGTCGCGAGTTCGTGCCTTCAGCCATGATCTCCTGCGTCAAGGGTTGTGACATCAAAACCGATCCTGCAATATGCACCGCTTCAAATTCTTCGCGCGACCGCACGTCCAGCAACCGGACCGTTTTATCACGCTTCAACCATTCAGCCAGTTCCTTTGGCTCAATCAAAATCTTCGCATCCTGCTCGTGGCTGGTCCGGATGTGCTCCAAAACCTCGTCAACGTTCAGACCTCCGTTGCGCTCGCAGACCTGCGCCAGCGTCTCGGCCGACTGAAACCCGCACTGACTACACCCCCCGATGTGGTAGCGCCGGAACAGCGCCCGTTGTGCGCCTGGGTACGCTTCGAGCACTTCCCGCATCGTCGATCGTCGCTCGATGATCTCTGTCGTTGTCATTTTCGCTTAAGGTAGGGTCGGCCCGCCGGGCCGACCGGACGCCGCAGCGCGGCGTCCCTGCCAGACTCAATTCGTGTTAATTCGTGTCCATCCGTGGTTCGATTCACCCCGCAAAAAACTTCTGTATCTCGCGCACCACTTCCACAAAGCGATCCACCTCGGCCTTCGTGTTGTAAAAATAAAAACTCGCCCGCGCGGTCGATTCGATCCCCAGTTTGCGCATGAGCGGCTGGGTGCAATGATGCCCGCCACGCAAGGCCACCCCGCGCTGGTCGGCCACCGTCACCACGTCGTGCGCATGAACGTCTTTCAACAGAAAGCTCACCACCCCCGCGCGGCCCGTCTTCGGCCCAAACAATCGGATATTGGTCAAGCGGGCCAATTGTTCGTAAGCGTATCCTGCCAGTTCCTGGTCGTGTTTGAAAATGTTGTCCCGCCCGATGCCGTCGAGATAATCCATCGCCGCGTGCAGTCCAATCGGCCCGGAAATGTCCGGCGTGCCGGCCTCGAACCTGTGCGGGGCGTGTTTGTACGTCGTCTTGAAGAAATCGACGCTCAGGATCATCTCCCCGCCACCCTGCCACGGCGGCATCGCTTCGAGCAACTCCTGCCGTCCATACAACACGCCGATGCCGGTCGGTCCGCAGATTTTATGACCCGAGAAAGCGAGAAAATCACAGCCGATCTGCCCCGCGTCCACCGGGCAATGCCCCGCGCTCTGCGCCGCGTCCACGAGCGTCACGATACCGAGCTTCCGCGCCCTCTCACACAGCTCCGCCACCGGGTTCACCGTGCCCAGTGAATTGGAAATGTGCACCATCGCGAACAGCTTCACTTCTTTTGTCAGCAACGAGTCGAGCTTGCTCAAGTCGAGCAAACCTTCGTCACCGGTCACCGGTAGATAAACCAGCTTTGCCCCGGTTCGCTCCGCCAGCAGTTGCCACGGCACCAGGTTGCTGTGGTGCTCCATCTCCGTGAGCAGGATTTTGTCGCCTGGCTTCAGGTTCTTGCCGCCCCACGCGTGCGCAACCAGATTGATCCCCTCTGTCGTGCCGCGCGTGAACACGATCTCGTCGGCGCTCCGGGTGTTGATGAACTTTGCCGCTCGAGCGCGAGCGGCTTCATAGCCCGCCGTCGCGCGATTGCTCAGTTCGTGGATCCCGCGATGCACGTTCGCGTTGTCGCGTTCGTAGTAATTGCGCAACGCGTCAATCACCACGCGCGGTTTCTGGCTCGTCGCCGCGTTGTCAAAGTAAATCAGCGGATGCCCATGGACTTTCTGATGCAAAATCGGAAAGTCTGCGCGCAGCGATTCCCAATCGATCATTTTTTTCGACAGTGTCGAAATTGTCGTTTCCGCAATCATTGTCATGAGGGGGAAGGGGACGCTCGCAGTGCCAACCGCGTTAGCACTTCCCCGGAAGTCTGCGGATCGCCCGAAGGGCCGTATGGCTTTGAGTCATTCATTCTTTCGTCATTTGACGTTCGTCATTCGGATTTTAGCTCCACTTTAACATCATTTCCCTCGATGACCACTCGGTAGCTTTTCACCCCTTCAAATGCCGGTGGCGACAGCACGTCGCCCGTCTTCAAATCAAAGTCCGCTTCGTGCCACGGACAGGTCACCTTGCAGTCCTTGACCTGCCCTTCCGACAACGGCCCGCCTGCGTGTGGACAGGTGTCATCGATGGCGTAGAACGTGCCGTCCACATTGAACACGGCGATGCGATGGCCTTCGACCTCGACCGCCGTCGCCTTGCCCGGCGTCAGGTCTTTCGTATGCGCCACCACTTTCACGAGTTTGGACATACCAGTTCTCTTTCAAAAATGGGACAGGCTTCCAGCCTGTCAGAGTCAGGCGAGACGCCTGACCTGCTCTACATCAATCCCAATTGCAGCTTCGCCGCCTCGGTCATCATCCCCTGGTTCCACGGCGGGTCCCAGACCAACTCGACATTCGCTTCGTCGATCTCCTCGACCGACAGCAGTTTGTTCTGCACGTCCTGCGCCAGCACAGGCCCCATCCCGCACCCGGGCGCGGTCAATGTCATCTTCACGTCCGCCTTGTAGCTCTTGCCCTCGCCGATGGGTGCGACCTGGCAATCGTAAATCAATCCGAGGTCCACGATGTTGACCGGGATTTCCGGATCGTAACAGGTCTTCAGCTGGTCCCAAACTTCCTTTTCCAACTCTTCCTTCGTGCGCGGCTGGCCGGTGGCGCTGGTCGGCTTTGCCGCGGTCTCCACGCCCAGCGCGTCGGCGTCCTTGCCGTCGATGCGGAACATGTTGCCGTTGACGACGACGCTGTAGGTGCCGCCGAGCGACTGCGTGATGTAAGCCTGCTCGCCCTTTTGTAGCGTGACCTTGGTGCCTACCGGCACGACCGACGCCTCAACGTCGCGGGTCAAGGTGACTGATTCGTTTGAGTGCATAGTAATCCATTCTGCCGATTTAACGATTCAACTTTTCAACGATTTAACGAACTTGTCATGTATCTTCCATCTCCGTCGTCACTGGCTCCTGTCTGCCTTCGACCGCCGCGACGACCGCGTGCCACGGCAGAATCGCGCACTTCACGCGGGCAGGGAACTTGTGCACGCCGGCGAACACCGCCAGCTTGCCGATCTCGCCGTCATTCACTTTGCCGGTAGTCACCATGTCGTGCACTTTATCGAACAACGCCTTCACCTCAGTTTTCGTTTTCCCTTTCAACGTGTCGGTCAGGATTGACGCCGACGCCTTTGAAATCGCGCAACCGGCGCCTTGAAAGCCGATGTCTTTGATCACGTCGCCGTCCATCACCGCGTAGATGGTGTAATGGTCGCCGCACAGCGGGTTGTGGCCTTGCGCGGTGCGATTGGCGTTTGCCAGCTTGTGGAAATTGCGCGGACTCTTGCTGTGGTCCAGAATGACCTGTTGATAAAGGTCTGTCAGATCGTCAAACATGTCGCCCTCCAGGCGAAAGGTCCAAATCCCAAGCTCCAAATCCCAAAGAAACTCCAAACGTCAAACTCCAAGATGATGCACAGTCCCAGTGCGCCCTAAAGTTTGGAACCTGGAGTTTCTCTGGGGTTTGGTGTTTGGAGCTTGGGGCTTTCACGGTCATTTCTTCTCCGTCAGGCGTGGATTCTTTTCCAGCCTCTCCCACACCAGCCTGTCCAATTCCTCGCGCGCCGGCTCGCATTTCACACGATCGATGATCTCACCGGCGAAGGCGTGGATCAACATTTGCCTTGCCGTCTCCAATCCGATGCCACGGCTGCGCAGATAATAAATGGCATCGTCGTCCAACTGGCCGACGGTCGCGCCGTGCGTGCATTTCACGTCGTCGGCGTAAATCTCCAGTTGCGGCTTGGTATCGACGGTCGCTTCTGCTGCACCAGGATGCGTCCATGGAAAACGCCCTTTGATTTATCATCGAGAATGCCGTTGAAATATTCGTGGCTCGCGCAATGCGGCCGGGCATGCTCGACAATCATGTGGTGATCCGCGAGCTGGTCGCCCTTCGTCAGATAAAGCCCGTTAAGGATGCACTCCAGCCCTTCACCCGTGAGATTCACGTGAATGTTGTTCCGCGACAGCCGCGCGCCGAGGGCGAATGAGTGAGCATTAACCCGGCTGTTGCGCCCGAATTGACCGTGCACTGTCGCGATGTGAAACGCCTCACGGCTCTCGTCCTGGAACTTGACGTGCTCGATAACCGCGTCGTCGCCCACGACCAGTTCCGTGACAGCGTTTGTGAAATAGGACGCATCCACCGTGCGGACGTAACTTTCGATGACGGTTAACCGGCTCTGTTTCTCCGCGATAATCAAATTACGTGGATGCGTTGTGGCTCCGGTCTCTTTGACTGTCGAAATGAACAGGAGTCGAATCGGCTCGTGCACAACGACGCCGGCGGGCACGTGGATGAATGCGCCGTCCTGAAAGAACGCAGTATTGAGCGAAGCGAATGCGTTCTTCTCGGTGCCGACGTAACGGCCCAAATGTTTTTCCAGAAATGCTGAATCGGAAACGAGCGCCGTGGCAAGACTGCTGAGTTTCACCCCCTTGGTCAACGAGCGGATCGTCGAAACTTCTTTCGCGAAATGGCCATCCACGAAGACAAGACGCGGGCCGTTAAGGTTTGCGAAGGTGAATTTGCCCGGCGTCTTTGGCGCAACGCCGTCCGTGTTCGCTCCGAACACGGGCTTGAACGGCAGCTTCGCGATAGGGGCGACGTTCGTGAAACGCCAGTCCTCGTCCTTCAGCGTGGGAAAGCCGAGTTCGGCAAAGCGCGCAATGCCCGCCTTGCGGAGCGGGAAGACCCATGAAGGGTGACTGCCCGCGGTTGGCGCAATGAGTTCGTCAAACTTCGCCAGATACGGGTCTGTCTCTTTCATGGTCTCGATTGATCTCGTCGCAATCATGTTCCGTTCTACTTCGTTCGTAGCGCAGGTATCCTGCCTGCAAGTTGCGCGGCATCCGTGCCGCCAGTTCATCTTCTGCGGGCAGGGGACGCCCACCGAACCTGCCCGCTGGAAGCGTGCGCTACGCCGGTTGTAATTCGTGGCTCACCAGACTCTCGTAACCTCTCTCTTCGAGTTCCAAGGCCAGCTCTTTGCCGCCGGACTTGACGACGCGTCCATCGAACAGCACGTGCACGAAATCTGGAATGATGTAGTTGAGCAATCGTTGATAGTGCGTGATGACGAACTGCGCGTTGTCCGGCCGCTTCAATTTATTCACGCCTTCGGACACGACCTTCAGCGCGTCGATGTCGAGACCGGAATCCGTTTCATCCAGGATGGCCAGCTTCGGTTCGAGCACGGCCATCTGAAAAATCTCGTTGCGTTTCTTCTCCCCGCCGGAGAAACCGTCATTAACGGAGCGTTTCAGGCAGTCTTCCGGCAGATGGAGAATTTTCATTTTTTCCTTCACCAGCACCAGGAACTCTATCGCGTCCAGTTCCGGCTGGCCCTTGTGCTTGCGGATTTCGTTGAGCGCCGCCTTCAAAAAGTAGGTGGTGTTCACGCCGGGAATTTCGATGGGGTACTGGAACGCGAGAAAAACGCCTTCGCGCGCGCGCTCCTCGGGATCCATCTCGAGCAGGTCTTTGCCGCAATAGAGGACTTGCCCCTCGGCAACTTCGTAGCCGTCGCGCCCGGCGAGGACGGCGGTGAGCGTGCTTTTACCGCTCCCGTTGGGGCCCATGAGAATGGGTTGCTTCATTTCTAAATTTTTTCAACCACGGATGGACACAGATGAACACGGATAAAAACTGTCAGCGGATTCTCATAAATCTTTTCATTCAGCCCATGACCCACTTCATTCAAAACGTCAAAAGCAAAACCAATAATTTGCTCAGTCTCCGCTTTCAAAAGCAGTTTGGATTGGCCGCCGCGACGCAAATCAGGAATTGAATCCGTGTTCATCCGTGTTTATCCGTGGTTAAAATTATCCGACACTTCCTTCGAGGCTCACGCCCAGCAGCTTCTGCGCTTCCACCGCAAATTCCATCGGCAGTTCCTTGAAGACTTCCTTGCAGAAACCGTTGACGATCATGTTCACGGCGTCCTGCGTCGCGATGCCGCGCTGGTTGCAGTAGAAAATCTGGTCCTCGCCAATCTTCGACGTGGTCGCCTCGTGCTCGACGCTCGAGGTCCTGTTCTTCACTTCGATATAAGGGAACGTGTGCGCGCCGCACTTGTCGCCGATGAGCAACGAGTCGCATTGCGAGAAGTTGCGCGCGTTCGTCGCGCCCGGACGAACCTGCACCAGGCCGCGATAGCTGTTCTGGCCGTGTCCGGCGGCGATGCCTTTGGAGATGATGGTGCTGCGCGTGTTCTTGCCGATGTGCACCATCTTCGTGCCGGTGTCGGCCTGTTGATAATTGTTCGTCACCGCCACGGAGTAAAATTCGCCCGTGGAATTCTCGCCTTGCAGCACGCAACTCGGATATTTCCAGGTGATCGCCGAGCCGGTCTCGACCTGAGTCCAGGAAATCTTCGAGTTCTTTCCTTTGCAAAGACCGCGCTTGGTCACGAAATTGTAAATGCCGCCCTTGCCGTTCGCGTCGCCCGGATACCAGTTCTGCACGGTCGAGTATTTGATCTCCGCCTTGTCGAGCGCGATGAGTTCGACGACTGCGGCGTGAAGCTGGTTTTCGTCGCGCATCGGCGCCGTGCAACCCTCGAGGTAACTCACGTAAGCGCCTTCATCAGCCACGATGAGCGTCCGCTCGAACTGGCCGGTGTTCGCCGCGTTGATGCGGAAGTACGTGGAAAGCTCCATCGGACAACGCACGCCCTTCGGGATGTAACAGAACGAACCGTCGGTGAAAACGGCCGAATTCAGCGACGCGAAAAAGTTGTCCGTGTAAGGCACGACCAGGCCGAGATATTTCCGCACCAGGTCGGGATGTTCGCGCACGGCTTCGCTGAACGAGCAGAAAACGATGCCCTTCGCGGCGAGCGTTTCCCGGAACGTGGTCGCGACCGAAACGCTGTCGAACACGGCGTCCACCGCGACGCCGGCGAGGCGTTCGCGCTCCCTCAAAGGAATGCCGAGCTTCTCGTAGGTTTCGAGCAGCTTCGGGTCCACTTCCTCCAAGCTCCTGGGCCCGTCACTTTTCTTCTTCGGCGCCGAGTAATAAACGATGCTCTGGTAGTCAATCGGCTCGTGCCGGACCTTCGGCCACGTCGGCTCTGTCATCGTCAGCCAATGCCGAAACGCCTTGAGCCGCCACTCCGTCAGCCATTCCGGTTCGTTTTTTTTGCGCGAGATGAGCCGGATGATGTCCTCGTTCAATCCCGGCGGCGCGGCATCGACTTCGACATCTGTGTAGAAGCCGTATTTATATTCCTGTTTGACCAGCCCCTCGATGGTTTCAGTGGCAGTGCTCATGTGAAATCGCAGACCCGTTAAAAACGTTTAAGCGTTGAAGCGTTGAAGCGTCACAACGCCGGTGAACTCACTTCTTTTTCGCGGTGCAATCCGGACAGAGGCCGCGAATGGACAATTCCAGATGCGTCGCTTTGAAACCGCGCGGCATCGGGACTTCAGGTCGCGCGCGGGTCAAACCAATGTCGTAAACCCCGCCGCAGCTTTCGCAGTAAAAATGGCAATGCTCGTGCATGTTCGGACAAAAGCGCGTCGCGCCGCGGTCCAGATTTACCTGCTTCACCAGACCGGACGTCACGAGTGCATCCAGGCAGTTGTAAACGGTGGCCATCGAGATGTCCGGCATGTCTTTCTTGGCGCGCAGGAAGACCTGTTCCGCGGTCGGGTGATCGCGTTCCCCCAGCAACACGTAATAAACATGCTCGCGTTGCGGCGTAACAACACGCTTCCCCTTGTCAATACTTGGAATAATTCTAAATCTCAACTCATCCTGGCCGGTCGTTGAATTAGCGCGGTTGCCAGCAGCAATTTCCATTTTGAACTGGTCCACGCTCTCTGGGTCGCAAACCAATAGTGTTCGGCAAGTAGTTTGCTTGGAGCGCAGCAGCTCTTCCCTTCTCCCTCTCCTCCCCAAAAGGAGGAGAGGGCCGGGGAGAGGAGCCGTTTTTTGTCACTTTCCCCTCTCTCCAGCCCTCTCCCCACTCGTTCCTCGCGGGGAGAGAGGGAAAAACGACCTCGGCGTTTTTTCATGCCGAGAACAAGCGGCCTGTTGGTTAGACACCCCTCGGCGCAGCCGAGGATAATGCGAGCACGCAGCGCATCTTGCTGCCGACGGTTGCGCGATGCGCGGTCAGCCAGAGTTTCTCTTGTTTCTGAGCAGTCAGCACGATAGCCTCGCGTTACAATTGATATATGCGAAAGAAATCAATGATGGCCGCCGATTTTGCCGCGGAACTGCGAAATGATCCCGACTTCGCCGCCCGCAAGCATCAATTCTATGAGAAGCGACAAGGGGAAATTCAATACCACGGAATCACCGCTCAGCCAGTCCTCGACGAGCTGAGGCAAGCTGGGTTTGACGTTGCCTCTGTGGACGAACTGCGAGCCAGTGGCGTCGCCTACCGAGCAGCTATTCCAGTTTTGCTTAAATGGCTTCCGTTGATTTCAGATCCTGACAGTCAAAGAGTCAATCGTTCGGACATTGTCAGTACCATGGGCGAAACCAAGGGCAGCGCTTCCTCTGATAGCTGAGTTTCTGACCGCCTCTCAGAAGGATTCAGGCCTGAAATGGGCGATCGGAAATGCGCTGGCCGTGGTTGCGGATCAAAGCCTGTTCGAGCAACTCTGTGAGTTGGTGCGCGACCGACGGCACGGG
>QHPA01000223.1 GCA_003218935.1 Verrucomicrobiota bacterium | reverse complement strand
GCCACAACAAGAAATGTCGTTATTACCAGATTTTCAAAGGAAGCCCCTGCGGCCCCGACGAAGGAGAACCCTGCCCGATTTGCGGCGGTTAACGGCGTCTGGTTTTTTCAAGCGCCAGCGGCAAAGAACTACCGCTCCAATCTACTCTGCTGTGATCGCGATCAGGAAGGGTGCAGCGTCGGAACCCGCGGAGAGGTAATCAATACTTTTGATTTCTCCGTCCGGCAGCGGATTTTCCCAGCTCGTTTTGAACAGGGTTTTGTTGTCGGCGTCACGCGGCGGTTTGATTGACCAGGCGACCACAGAGTTTTTATCGAGCGGTTGCGAACTCGAATTGGCAAACCAGTCGCGCACCTGCTGCCCATAAATGATGGGCAATTCGCGCGTTTCCCCGTTCGAATAATTGAGGCGATAGCTGCCGATTTTAGTCCCTTCCGGAACAGACCAACCTGCCGAATGCAGGAAGTGAAGTCTTTTGCACCTGGCTCCTAAGGGGATACCTTTGACCTCACTGGGGAACTTCCCGCCCGCTTCCTCCAGCTTTCGTCCGGCGATTTGGACCAAGCCGCGCACATCAAACGAAACATCGGCGAAGGTCTGCAAACCTTGCGGCAGCGGCGCCAGGTCATATCCCTGCGTACCAGCGGCGGCCGGGTGCCAGGCTTTTGCTAACGAGCCGTTGTAGAACTGGGACAAGTCAACTTGATTGGTTTTGGCTTCGGCACTTCGCGGAGGATATGAGGGAGCACTCGCTCCACCACCACCACCTCCTCCTCCGGCCAGGCGGGCAAAGTCCTTGCCAAAGAGTTTCTCGGGGGACAGGTCGGCTTTATCCACGACAGAAAACAAATCCTCCCATGAACTTCCGCTTTCGTAGATCTCGCCATCGAACGAAAGGTTTAAGATCTGGTTGTGCAAATGACATCGGACCATGGGAACGACGGAGCCCACCACACCCATTTGTTTTTGTTTCCACTCCAGCATCTTAATCTTGCCGCCGTTGTAGATGGCGCCCATGTCGGTGTTCGCAAACTCAAACAGGTAAGCATTCGCCAAATGAGGGTCCACGATGCCAAAATTTGCGGTTTTCCCCGTTCGTTTGGTGACCGGACAGACGAGGACTGATTTATCCGGGAGGTAGCTCGGTGCCAGGTCGGAGAGCCAGTCTGGAAGCGCCTTGTGATCCCGTCGATATTTTTGAATGGCTTCGTAAATTCTCTTCAGGTTGCCAATGCACGCCTCCTTTTCCTGGTCAGCCTGTTTGTCATCCTGCCCCAAAGCGACCCTCACGTCACCGGCGCAAACGCAGCAAACGATCAGTAACGTGAAAAAGACGCGCGCATTATCTTTCATAGATTGGTCAAGGTTGTTTGAAGGCACGTGTTATTGGAATACAACGCGCCGGCAACCGTTGGCGTGGCTTGGCGCAAATCCGGGCAATCGCAATCGATTGTTGGCACCAGCCGACTCTACGAAGATTAACCTCCCGCGCAAGCAACAAAATCAGGTAGTGGTACAGTTTGCATTTTCGGTGGGGCGAGCGTCCGCGCGAGCCGGCTCGTCAGTAGCCTCGCCCCACCAAACTGTACCACTACCCAAAATACGCTACCTCTGGTTGAGAACCTGGCCTTGTGGCCGCGAAGCCAAGCTTATTCCATTTCGTTTCTCGCGTCTTTTTCACCGAGTAAAGCCGTTTCAGGAGCCTGTAATTGCCGAGGGGTGACCTCCACCGGCAAAGCCGGGTCGATCTCCTCTTCGGTTCCTGTAGCCTCCAAATCACGGAATTTGCGGGCGCTGACCAGAACCCGTGACTCAAGCGAGCCGGCGGCTTTGTTGTAACTCTCCACAGCTTTGCCCAACGTCGAACCCACGTCGCTAAAGTGGCCGCCCATGTCAGCGATGCGTTTATAGAGTTCCCTTCCCAGGTCGCTGATTTCTTTGGCGTTGGCGGCAAGTTTCTCCTGTCGCCATCCGTAGGCGACGGCTCTCAACATGGCGATCAGCGTCATCGGCGTGGCCAAAATCACGCGCTGCTCTACTCCGTGTTCAAGGAGCGCCGGGTCCTGTTCCAAGGCAGCGCTGTAAAAATTGTCGCCGGGCAGAAACAACACCACGAATTCGGGCGAAGGCTGGAATTGATCCCAATACGATTTTCTACTCAACGCGAGTACGTGATTGCGAATCTGGCGGGCGTGGTCCTGCAATTTCGTTCGACGGGTCGGCTCGTCATTGGCCTCAGTCGCCTCAAGATAGGCCGACAACGGCGCTTTGGCGTCAACGACGATGTTCTTTTTGCCCGGCAATCGAACAATCAGGTCAGGGCGGAGCCGGCCCTCCTCGGTGGACACGCTTTGTTGTTCGTAAAAATCGCAATGATCAACCATGCCGGCCATTTCGACGACTCGCTTGAGCGTCATTTCGCCCCAGCGCCCGGCAACACGCGGCGTGCCTAACGCGCGCACCAGGTTGGCGGTTTCAAAGCGAAGCTGGCTTTGGGTCGTCAGCAAGGATTTGACTTGCTGGTTCAGCCCTTCATAGGCTCCCACCCGTGACTTCTCAAGGTCCTGAATCTTGGAATCGAATTTTTCCAGTGATTCCTTGACCGGCTTCACAAGTTGATCGATGGCTTGTTGACGTTTTTCCAGATCCCCTCTGGCTGCTTCTTGAAACTTTCCGAGTTCGGACTTTGCCAAATCAAGAAAGGACTGGTTGTTGCTCTTGAGCGCCTCCGCCGAAAGGGCCTCGAAAGCGTCTGAGAGTTTTGCTTGAGCTTCATTCAACAGAGCGATTTTTTCCTCAACCGCTTTACGTTCCTTCGCCAGGGTTGTTTCCAACTCCGACCGCCCCATCTTTAACTCGGTGACTTGATTCTGCAGACCATTGATCCGTTCATCCCTGGTTGCGAGCTGGTCTTCAAGTTGAGGAATTCGTCTGGCTTTTTCCTCAGCGGTGGCCAGCGCGGTCGATTCACCGCGAAGTTGGGAACCGAGCTGCGCAATTTTTTGTCTTTGACCCTCGGATTCGGCTCGAAGTTCTGTTATCTCCCGGTCTCTGTCGGTTACGCGCTCGTTTAAAACCGCAAGTTCCAGTTCGGATTCAGCCCTTGCCTGCGCGGCTATGGTACGGATCCTTTCTCTGAGCAGGAACCAAACAACAACGCCACCCAGGAGGCAGCCTGCGATTAGTGCGATCATGCTGGCGAAGGCGTTCATCAGGTTTTCTTCATTCAAGTAGCGCGGTATGGCTTCGATTTCCGCGCTGGCGCCGCGCGCAAGGCAGCGCCTTGAATCGCCGGGAGCGCGGGAAAATCGGCGGTGAAATATTCCGTGGAAACTTCATCCATGATCGATTTCGAGGGCATGAGTTAGTTTATCTCCGTGTACCGCTTTTGGAACCGGGGGTCAAGTTGCGGTTGCGCCATTTGCGCAGTCAAGGGTCACGCTGCAATTTTTCAGGTGACACACGCGAGTGCGGCCTGATAGAAAGTTGTCTAACGAGCCGGTTGATTGTCCCGGCTGGGTTAAAGTTGGTGTAAGACTAAAAATTGATATGAAGACTCGGAACTCTTTCGGTGTGGCGACCCTGTTGGTCGGACTTTGTATATTGCGCGCCAACGTGGCTGTGGCCCAGACGACTCAACAAATTTCAGTGGCGAAGGACATTTTGGCAAAAGTGCCCGCGTCGGACTTGTCGGCCAAGGCCGCCCAACTCGTGGCCGATGCTCCGGCCAAAGGAAAGGCCGCAGTGGCCGCGGCGGTGGCCCAGGCGGTGGTGTCAATCAATTCGGACGTGACCTTGGCCGCGGTCGCTGCGATTGCGCTGAAAGCGCCGGCTGTCGCTCCGGCGGCGGCGGCGGCGGCGGCGAGTAAGCTGCCGGATTCTGCCGGGGCCATCGCGGCGGCGGCGGCGCGCGTGCCTGGAGTCAAAGCGGACGATGTGCGCTCGGCGGTGATTGCCGCCGTTCCGGCGCAGGCGGAGCAGATCGTGTCTGCCATGTCGCGGGCGAAACTCAGCTCTTCGCTTGGCCTGACTCCGGCGGCACCTTCCGTGGCGAGGTCGGATGCTTCAATCGTTTCTGAAAACAGGGGGGTTCTTTAACGGACTGCCAGAGCGTTCGCTGGTCGGCACTGGCCAGGCGGGTTCTCCTTTGCGCGAGGATAGTTAATGCGTCGTTCAAAACGTGGTCACTGTCTTTTGGCAATTGCAGCAGGGCTTTCCGCGGCGGGCGCGCGAGCGTGGGCGGTCGATGCGAGCGACATTTTGGTTTACAGCGTCGGTTCGGTGCGTGTTAAACCCCACCTCGCGTTGGCCGAGGAATATGACGACAACATTTTCTATCGTCCGGACAAACCCATTCCACGATTTCCTTTACCGCGCGTGGCTGATTTTCTGACGGTCGTAAGTCCTGGGGTAAACCTCCAACTGGGCCGCAATGAGGCAAATCACATTACCTTCGATTACACGATGGATCAGTCGTTGTATCTTGATCAGACCGCGCAAGACCATCGTAACCAGAGCGTTCTCTTGAACACTCATCTGGCGGGCAATCGTATCAAACTCGATGGAAACGACCGCGTGCAGTTCCTTTCCGATATCCTCGGTGGAGCCTTGAATCAGGGGCAGCGGGTCGACCGCAAGGCGTTTTTCGATGACTATCGGATTGAATACGCCTTGAGCGGCAAGACCAGCGTCTATCTCGAAGGGGCGTTGCAAGCGACGGATTACAAGCGGGGCACTCTGCTTTATGATGAAAACACGATCCTGGGCACTGGCGGCTTTGCATTTGGAATCGGGTCGAGAGTGAGGCTGTTCGGTGAGGTTCATTACGGACAAACAGCCACCTCACCCAATGACCGCACGTTGCCTGACGGGCCTCACGCCGATCGTTATGGCGGGTACGTCGGAGCGAGCGGCGTTTTCAGTTCCCGCTTGAGCGGCAGCCTTAAGGTTGGCTATGAAGCATTGGAGTTTGCAGATGGTTCTCGGAGTTCCAGCTCCCCGGTCGCGGAAGCTTCCCTTACTCAAAAATTCTCGGACAGAACCGTGGCGTCTTTGACCGGCTCGCGAAGGAACAGTATTTCCGCCCAAGTCGGAAGTTCGGCCTACACCGCGGACGCGGTCACCTTGCAACTCAGCCAGGTGATCACGCCGGATGGAAAGTTGCAGGCGGTCGCAACGGGTTCGTTGGAAAATGACCAATATGAAGATACCGGCGCTTTTGCCTCGCGGCATGATCTGCTTTACCGCGCCGGTTTTGCCTTGAACTACAACATCCGGCTTTGGCTCAAAGCCAGCCTGGTTTATGATTTCGAGAAGTTCGACACCAACAACAATCTGGTGTTTGACTACGATGACAATCGCGTCACTTTTAGAGTCTCGATCGGTTATTGATTCTGGATTTAACGGAGCCACTCTGGCCGATCTGTGTGGTTTTTGCCCTGTTTCCTTGCGCGGGCGTTCGTTCTGCAGAAGTGGTGCTGAAAAGTAAGCTACAGATATTTTTGAAGCAGCGGTCGCAGCGCCGTCTTCGTCCTCGCGGGCCAGAGTTTTTTGTCGGTCAAAACGGCGTTTTCCAGCGCGCGATGACAGGAGCAACCGGGTTCTGCCGGGACCTGCGGCAGCACACGCTGAATGATTTCCTTTGCTTGAGCGGCGTTTCGTTGCAGGTTCGCGATCACGATTTCCACAGTGACATGCGCCTCGTCCGCTTTCCAGCAGTCGTAGTCGGTCACCATCGCCATCGTCGCGTAGGCAATCTCCGCTTCGCGCGCGCATTTGGCTTCGCCCAGGTTGGTCATGCCGATGACGTCGTAGCCCAGGTTGTGATTCGTCATGGACTCCGACCGCGTGCTGAACGCCGGGCCTTCCATGTTGACATAAGCGCCTCCGTCATGCACGCGCGCGCCGAGTGCGCGGCAGGTTTGCAGCAGCAGTTGCCGCAGTTCCTCGCAAATCGGATCGGCAAACGCGATGTGCGCCACAATACCGCGTCCGAAGAAAGTGTGTTCGAGAGACTTCTTCGTCCGGTCCACGAACTGGTTCGGCAACACGATGTCGCACGGCTGGTAACGCGCCTGCAACGAGCCGACCGCGCTGACACTGATGATCCATGCGACATGGAGTTTTTTCATCGCCCAGATGTTCGCGCGATGGTTCAATTCGCTGGGGAGAATGCGATGCCCGCGACCGTGGCGCGGCAGGAAGACCACCTGCCGCCCGGCCAGTTGAGCGGACAAAAAACTGTCCGAAGGCGAGCCGAATGGCGTTTTGACCTTCACCCATTTCTGTCTGGTGAAACCGTCGAGGTGATAGAGACCACTGCCGCCGATAATGCCGATTCGATGAGGATTCATGAGTTCGAGATTTGAATTAGTCGCGCGACGGGCATGGTCCTTAAAGTCAGCGCCGCTCTTCTCTCGCGAAGGCTCGACTCATTCCACCGTCACGCTCTTGGCCAGGTTGCGCGGCTTATCGACATCGCAGCCGCGGGCGACGGCGATGTGGTAGGCGAGCAGTTGCAGAGGCACAACCGCCAGCAGCGGGAACAACGGTTCCAAAGTCTGCGGCAAGTAAATCACCTCTTGCACTTTGGAAGCGATCTTCCCGTTGTCTTCGGTGGCCAGGGCGATGATCGGACCTTTGCGCGCCTTGATTTCCTCCAGGTTGCTGAACGTTTTCTCGTAAAGCGTCCCGGTCGGGATAACGATGACCGTCGGCGTCTTCTCGTCGATCATTGCAATGGGGCCGTGCTTCATTTCCGCGGCGGGGTAGCCTTCGGCGTGAATGTAGGAAATTTCCTTCAGCTTGAGTGCGCCTTCAAGGGCAACCGGGAAGTTGTAGAGCCGGCCCAGGAAGAAGAAGTCCTCGGCAGAGGCGTACTTCAACGCGATTTTTTTGATGATGTCGTTCTGGCCGAGAACCTTTTCGATCTGATCTGGAATGGCTTCGAGCGCGCGGATGATTTGGGTGCCGCGGCCGGCGGCCAACATGCGGATGCGGCCCATCAGCAGGGCCATCAGCGTCAGCACGGTGACCTGTGAAGTGAAGGCCTTGGTCGAGGCCACTCCGATTTCCGGGCCGGCGTGCAAATAAATGCCGCCGTCCGCTTCGCGCGCGATGGTGCTGCCGACGACGTTGCAGATGGAAAGCACTTTATGGCCGCGTCGTCGGGCTTCACGGAGGCAGGCCAGTGTGTCGGCTGTTTCGCCTGATTGCGTGATGAGGAGGACGAGCGTGTGTTTTTCGATCGGCGCGTTGCGATAACGGAATTCGCTGGCGTATTCGACTTCGACCGGCAGGTGCGCGAATTCCTCGAACAGGTGCTCTCCGATCAACGCCGCGTGCCAACTGGTGCCGCAAGCCGCGATCACAATCTGGTCCACCGCCCGCAATTCCGCCAGGGTCATGTTCAATCCGCCAAATTTCGCGGTGGCTTCCTCATGATCGAGGCGGCCGCGCGCCGCGTTTTCGACCGTGCGCGGCTGCTCGAAAATTTCCTTGAGCATGTAATGCGGGAACTTGCCCCGCTCAGCCGCTTCCGGGCTGAATTCGATCTGGCTGATCCGGACCGTCGCCGCGCTTGAGCCGAGGTTTTCAACCTTGAACTGTCCCGGCGTCAGCGTCACCACGTCGTAATCGTTCAGGTAAACCACCTGGCGCGTGTGGGCGACGATGGCGCTGGCGTCGCTGGCCAGAAAGTTTTCGCCTTCGCCAATCCCGACAATCAACGGCGATCCACGTCGCGCGCCGATCATGATGTCCGGGCAGTCCGCGCAGATGACGGCGATCCCGTAGGTGCCGATGACTTCTTTGAGCGCCCCCATGACGGCTTGCGTCAACGCTGGAATGCCGTTCTTTTTCTGGCGCGGCTCGGACGACTCGATCCTCGCGTAATACTCGCCGATCAAATGGGCGAGGACTTCGGTGTCGGTCTCCGAGTGAAACTCGTGTCCCGCTTGAGCAAGCCGTTCCTTGATCTGGTCGAAGTTTTCAATCACACCATTATGAACCACGGCGATCCGGCCGGTCCGGTCAAGGTGCGGATGGGAGTTCTCGTCCGACGGCGGGCCGTGTGTAGCCCAGCGGGTATGGCCGATGCCGAGTTGACCGGTCGCAGGCTGGGCTTGCAGGGTTCGGCCAAGGCCTTCGTCGATTTTGCCCTTTTTTTTGCGCGTCTGGAGTTCGGCGTGGTTCAACACGCTCAACCCGGCGCTGTCATAACCGCGGTATTCGAGCCGGCGCAGTCCTTCAAGCAGGATGGGCGCCGCCTGTTGCTTGCCGACGTAGCCTACGATGCCGCACATAAATCAAGCTTTCGGGTTGATCGAACATTGGAGCGCCGGCCCATTGAGAATCTCGCAAGAGGCGCTTTCATAAATCCGGGCGGGTGGCGCGAGGCTCCTGACGAGCCGAGAAATGCATCAGGAACGCGCCTCGCGAGGACCCGCAGCAGAACCGCCGAGGGTGGACGCTCGCCCCACATTATCAAACCACTTCTGGCAACTCATCGTTCCTCTGCTCAAACGCTGCGGTCCGCTTGCCGCTTGCGCTCAACCGCCGGGACAGGGTATAAAAGAAGCACAGCATCCGCAAGAAAGGATTTCGCTATGTTAGACGGCGCGCGCATGTCGGCCAACGCCAGCAACGTGCTTTCCATCATCATGGGTGGCGGCCAGGGCACGCGTCTGTTTCCTCTCACCCGCGAGCGCGCCAAGCCGGCCGTGCCGCTGGCCGGCAAATACCGGCTGGTGGATATCCCGATCTCCAACTGCATCAACTCCGGTTTGCGCCGCGTCTATCTCCTCACGCAATTCAACTCTGCTTCACTGCACCGGCACATTTCGCAGTCGTACAAGTTTGACCATTTCTCCGGCGGCTTCGTGGAAATCCTGGCGGCGGAACAGACCTTCGCTGACACCTCCTGGTATCAGGGCACCGCCGACGCGGTGCGCAAAAACCTCGTTCATTTTTTGAACCACGATTTCGATTACGCGCTGATCCTCAGCGGCGACCAGCTTTACCGCATGGATTTTCGCCACATCCTTTCGCAGCACGCCATGACGGCGGCGGACCTGACGATCGCGACCATTCCCGTCACGCGCGGCCCGGCGCAATCGCTCGGCATCATGCAGGTCAACGCCGAGCGCCGCATCACTCGCTTTGTTGAAAAACCGAAAGACCCGGCCGCGCTGGACTCGTTGAAACTGGAGAAGGACTGGTATGCCCGCCTCGGTGTCGAAGGCGAAGAGCAATTCTTTCTGGCGTCGATGGGCATCTACGTTTTCAAGCGGGACATTCTGATCAAGCTGCTCGACAACGCCTGCGCCGATTTCGGCAAACACATCATTCCCGGCGCCATCCAAACGCACCGCGTCTACTCTTACGTCTTCCAGGGGTACTGGGAGGACATCGGCACGATTCGTTCCTTTTTCGAAGCGAACCTCGACGTGGCCTCCGAACTGCCGCGATTCAATTTCTTCGACATGAGCGCGCCCATTTTCACCCGCCCGCGTTTCCTGCCCGCTTCCAAAATCAACGGCGCGCATATTGATCACGCGGTCGTGTCCGACGGCTGCATCATCAATCGTTCCAGGGTGACTCACAGCATCGTCGGCGTTCGCAGCGTTTTGAATGACGGCTGCGAGTTGAACCGGACGATTATGCTGGGTTGCGATTACTACGAGTCGCTCGACTCGATCCAAAGGCACGAATCGATGGGCCAACCGCGGATCGGGATCGGCCACAGCACGCGCATCGAAAACGCCATCATCGACAAAAACGCGCGCCTCGGGAACAACTGCGTGATTTCGCCGGCCGGCAAACCCGAAAACGTGGACCACGAGCTGTACTACATCCGCGACGGCATCGTCATCATCCCCAAGAACGGCATCGTGCCGCACGGCACGGTAATTTGATGCATCCGCCCCAGTGGCACGTCCACAAAAAACTGGAATCGCACACTCGTCAGCCACGACTGGTGGTGCGAGAGCCGCCTTCAATTTGAATGGAGAGTCTCTGGGTTTACTGCTTGTGTTACTGGACCGCGTCGCGGCCCGTGGCAGTGCTACTCCTGTATCACTTTGTTGAGCTCGCATTGCCTATCATCGCCCGCACTTGATCTACCGTGTACTGCGGTTCCCGTGAGTGAATGACCGCGTGGCAGTTCGGGCAGACTGGACGGAGGTCCACAATTGGGTCAACAACGTACTTGGCCCGGAGTTCTGAAAGCGGCTTAAGGTGGTGTACGTGAATGCAACCGCGTGCGGTACTTGCATAGACGGCGCCAAAATTGAACCCGCAGACGAAGCAAGCGAGACCATAGTGCTCGATGCATTTCCTCCGCGCTTCGGGACTGCGTTCGTAAGCATTCACCAAGATGCTCTTGACCGCGCCTTCTGTCAGCGCCCCATGGAGTGTCACCTCGTCCGGAGAGACAAAATTGTTCGCGTCTGCCAAGCCACTTGGCTTGCTCGAGATGGCCGCCAGACCGGCAGTGGATGTGTGGGTAAATGGCGGTGGCTGACTATCAGTTAGCAGGGGCTGTTCGCGGCCCGACAGTGAGTCCTCGTCAGATCTAAAGTCGGCAAGCACGCGGACAGACGGGTGATGGCGTAGGTACTCGGTCAAGAAGGCGTCCATTTCCCTTCGCCACTCGGGTGCAAACAGTGGCCACTTTGCGGACTTCAAATCTTTCCCTTCGCTAACCCAGCCATTAGGCGGGTGCGGATGCTCCCATCCCTCAATGATTACTAGACTCGACCGGGACCTCTGGACGGCAGCTCGACGCTTGCGAGCGCGTCGTGGGAGAAACTCGACGTAGATTCTGGCACTTTTGTCGCGCGTACTGCTCACGCGGCCTGCTCGAAAGGAACTAACCTCGATACGTTGCGCGTTCCCGGCCCAGCCAGGCATCGGCTGGGCTGGCG
>QHPA01000222.1 GCA_003218935.1 Verrucomicrobiota bacterium | reverse complement strand
GCCGGCCGTTGGGCGGACCGATCTCCCAGGCGCCAACATAGGTCCCGGAAGTCGCGGACTGCGCCACAAAGAATTTGACACGCAATTGGAGCGGGTTGTGGCGCAAGCGGTCGTTGAACAGGCCCGCGCTGATGATCCAACGATGCGGGGCGCCCGGCGGCACGACCTGGAACTGAGCCTTGACCCGCTCGCGAATCTGTTGACGCACGAAGTCACGGTCCATGACCGCCACCGTGCTGTCTTTGAGTCGTTCCTGCAGTTGTCGTTCGACCTCCGCTTCAATCGCCGCGTTGTTGACCGACGGCTTGAGCGAGCCGCGCGCGACCAGCACCTCGTTGCGCAACTTCTCCTGCGCTTCCGGCGGCAACTGCCGGGCGCGCCATTGCATCAGGAAATACACGGCGGCGCCGGAGACCGCCAGCAGCAGAAGGTTCATGAACATGATGCCGGTCCATTTGCCCAGCCAGATTTCCCAGCGCGCGATCGGTTTCACAGCCACCATCTGCATCTGGCACTCCTCGACGTCGCGCGCCAGCGTGCCGCACGCCAGCCAGAGCGTCGCGAATCCGAGCAGCGTGGTGATGGAGCCGAGCGTGTAGGTCAACAGAATCTGCGTGAAACCTTGCGCCGTGCCATCGTGCTTGATGATCACCGGCAGACAGATGACCGCGCCGAGCAGCAACACCGTCAGGACCTGCACCAGCCGATACCGGAAGGCTGCCTTCAAAGTCAGCTTGGCAATGGCGAACAGGCGTTGCATGAAAAAATTCGGACTTCTGCTCTCAGATCTCAAATCGCCGCGGCGTCACTTTGGCTTGCCGAGCAGCGAGGACAGCTTTTGGTTCGCCTGTTCCAGCCCGGCCGCTTTGGCGGCTTCAACCGATTTATCCTCAACCGGCGCGGTCCCTTTGGGTCCGGCCAGCTCCTCCAGTTTTTTGAGATCAACGGTTTCTTCCGCTTTCGGCGTCGCGACTTTACGTCCGGCGGCGGCGGCCGGCTGCGTCAAACGTTCGAGAATTTTCTCGGCTTGCGACGGGGCTTCGGCATCACCGCGCAGGTACGCAGCCACTTTGCTGCCCGAGGTCGCTCCGGACGTTTCCGCCTCGCTCTCGCGCGCCTTCCGCACCACGCCCAGAAAGTAACTCTCCAGATTTTGCGTCGGCGTGTCGATGCGAACCCTCTCCTCCGCCACGTCCTGCCGGATGAGTTCCAGCACGCGCTGCAACGTTTCGCGCGGCAGCACCGGCGCTGTGATGCGGATCGAATCCGCTTCGGCGAGCAGTTCCCGCAGCGTGCCCATGGCCTGGACCCTTCCGCCGTAATAAATCACCACGCGGTCGCAAACGTCTTCCACGTCGGCCAACAGATGGCTGCTCAGGATGACGGTCTTGCCGCGGCGGGCGAGCGCGAGAATCAGGTCTTTCACTTCGCGACAACCGATCGGATCCAGACCGGAAGTGGGTTCGTCCAGAATCACGAGGTCAGGGTCATTGATCAGCGCCTGAGCCAGCCCGATGCGGCGTTGCATGCCTTTGGAAAACTCGCCCACCATCCGGCGGCGCACCTGGTTCAACCCCACCATCTCCAGCAGTTGCTCGGCGCGACGCCGCCGTTCTTTGTTCGGCAAATCGAACAGGCTGCCGAAGAAGTCGAGTGTCTCGTTGGAATCGAGGTAGCGGTAGAGATACGATTCCTCCGGCAGGTAACCGATGCGCGACTTGATCGCGACGTGCCGCGGGGAGTGGCCGAACACTTCGATGTGTCCTTTCGTCGGATACAACAGGCCCAGCAGCATTTTGACCGTCGTGGATTTGCCTGAGCCGTTCGGTCCCAGCAAGCCGAAGACTTCGCCGCGTCGGACTTCGAAATCGACGTTGTCCACCGCCTTCGCCTTGGGACGGCCCCAGAAGTCTTTGAAGATTTTCGTCAGGCCGCGGACGGCGACAATGGTTTCCGCGGGTTGGGTGTGGCGGGTGGCAGATTGCGGATTGTCAACGGCGGTCATAACTTCAACGCGACTAAGCCGCCTTCGGCGTCAGTTCCGGCACCGGCTCAGCTTCAGGACCCGTGCCTTTGCCAGTCGGTTCCGCCGAGACGGCCTGGAACGGCTCCAGTTCTTCGCCCAGCCGCACGAGGCGGGCGCTGTTGAACACCACGATCAAGGAGCCGGCGTTGTGCAGAATCGCCGCGATGATCGGGTTCAAGTAGCCGAAGGCGCCGGCCGTCCAGCCGCCGATGATAAAGCAAACGCCGAACAGGAAATTCTGATTGATGACGGCCCTCGTCTGACGCGACAGCTTCACGAGGAACGGCAGCCGGCGCAGATCATTGTTCATGAGCGCGATGGTCGCGCTATGGATGGCCACTTCGCTGCCCGCCGCACCCATCGCGATGCCCATGTCGCCCGCGGCCAGCGCCGGCGCGTCGTTCACGCCGTCCCCCACCACGGCGACGCGATAGCCGCGGCTTTTCATTTCGCGGACAAACTGCACTTTATTTTGCGGGAGACACTCGGCAACGACTTCTTCGCAACCGATCTCGCGCGCCACCCGGGTCGCGACCGGCTGGCGATCGCCGGACACCATCGCGATGCGGCGCACCCGGTTCTCCTTCAGTGCGGCGAGCGCCGGCCGGGCTTCGGAGCGCGTCTGATCCTGAAGGCCGACCCAGCCGATGCAACGGCCATCGCGCGCGACAAAAATCAGGCTGAATCCCTCGGTCTCGTTCAGGTCCACCGATTTCACAAAATCGTCTTTGAGGCCATTGTCTTTGAGCCATTGCGCCCGGCCGATGATGACTTCCGCGCCGTCCACCTTCGCCTTGATGCCGCGACCGGCGGCTTCCGCAAAGTCCTTGGGCTCGGCCAGTGGCACACCTGCCTCATCGGCGAGTTGCGCCAGCGCCTTCGCGGTCGGGTGATTGCTGTACTTCTCAGCCGAGGCGGCGAGGTGCAGCAGTTCCGCCGGCTTCGTTTCACCCAGCGGCGCCAGGCGGCTGACCACCAGTTTGCCGGTCGTGAGCGTGCCGGTCTTGTCGAACACAAAAGCGTTGATGCGCGCCGCGAGTTCGATGTCTCCGACGTTCTTGATCAGGATGCCGAGGCGCGCCGCGGCCGACAGCGCGGCGACCATCGCTGAGGGTGAGGCCAGGATGAAAGCGCAGGGACAGGCGATGACCAGCACGGTAATGACGCGGTCGAGGTCTTTCGTGAAAGCCCAAACCATCGCGCCCAGCACCAGCACGAGCGGCGTGTAATAGACCATGTATTGGTCAATGATGCGCATGATCGGGAGTTTGGTCTTCTCCGCCGCCAGGATCAGCTCGCGCACACGGCCCAACGTCGTGTCCTCGCCGGCGCGGGTGACCCGCACTTCCAAAACGCCGGTCAGGTTCTGCGTTCCGGCAAAAACGTCGTCGCCGGGCTTTTTGTCCACCGGCAGCGATTCGCCGGTGATGTTGGCCTGGTTGAACGACCCCTGCCCGCTGACGATGACGCCGTCGGCCGCGACGTTGTCGCCGGGGCGGATGCGGATCATGTCGCCGACGGCCAGGTCTTTCGCCGCGACTTCCTCTTCGTCACCTTTGGCGGTGATGCGGCGCGCTTTGGTTGGCGTGAGTTTGATGAGTGATTCAATGGACACGCGCGCGCCGGCGGCGGTGCGCGTTTCGATCAGTTCGCCCAGCAGCATGAAGAAGGCGATGATCCCCGCGGTCTGGTAGCCGCCGATTTGCGATTCGCCCGAAGCGAACGCGGCCAGAACGGCGATGGCCACCAGTTCGTTGATGCTGAGGATGCCGTGTTTGAGGTCCTTGACTGCCGTGGCGACAATCGGCCAGCCAAGGATGATCGCGCCCACCATCGCGCTTAGCCCGGCCACCATGCTCCCTTTCTCAAACGCCCATTCCACCAGGAAGGAGTTGGCGATGAAGATCACGCCCACGACCATCTGCCACAACCGGACTGGAATGTGCTCGTGGTCATGATCGTGCGCGTGGTCGTGAGGATCGTGCTCCTCGCGGCTCATCAATGATGTGATTTGCATACGACGTTACTCCGGTTTTGGCGTTTCTTTTTTCGGCACGTCCGGTTCTTTGCTCAACTGTAACCGCAGTTCCCACGGTTTGCCATCGGGACGCTCGGGCAGGAAAACCTTGTACTGGGCGTTGGTCAGAACCTGTCCCATTTTCTCCGACAGCAGTCGTTGTATGAACAACTCGGGGTTGGCCTCATAGCGCGGCAGCAGTTTTTCGAACCGGTCCGCTTCGGCGGCGACAGTGGTCACGAGGTAGTTGCTGGCGGTCGTCGCGCCGCGCAGGATGACTGTGGCGTCGCCCGCGGCCTTGTTGGTTGCGCCGCGCGCATAGGTTTCGGCTTCCTGGACTTTGATGTTTCCCTGATTCTCGGCTTTGATGACATTGTTGAAGGCTTCGACCACGTCAACGGGCGGTTGCGTGTCCGTGCGGACTTCGCCTGACTCGATCTTCACTCCGAGTTTCAAATGATCAACCAACTGCCCCACACGGGCCTGGACCGATTCCTGGAAGGCCAGCTTGTTTCGATAAAGCGCGTCATCAGCGGTGAAGCGGGCCGAGGCGTAAAACAGCGCGTTGTCGAGAACGTGCTGCAGCAGGTTCGTCGCATTGCGGAAGCTGAACACATAACTGATCGGATCTTTGATGCGATAGCTGAGCGTGGCGCGGGCATGAATGATGTCGCCGTCGCCGCTCAACGTATAGCCGTCCACACCGGACCGAAGGACACCCAGCGGCTGGGGCTTCTGGCCGGCTGCAGCCTCCTCCGGCGTCTGATAGTACCAGCCAGCCGTGGAAGTGACGGTGTGGGTCTCGCCGACCGGGACATAAACCACATCGTCAATCGGATAAGGAAACTTCCAGTGAAGTCCGGGCTTGAGCAGTTGGCCGTCGCCCACGCCGACGGGCTTGCCGAAGCGCAATTTGATGGCGACCTGATTCGGTTTGACGGTGAAAACACCGGACAGAACGAAGGCCAGGACGAGCGCGCCCATCAGCAGTTTGACGACGTGAAAGCTGCTCCGCAACGCTTCGGACAACGCACGCGCGCTGACATCCTCGACGCTGTGGGCAGGGTCTGGTGCGGGCTTCGGCCTTGCCGCTCCGTGTTCGTGTTCGGGCTTTGAAGGGTCGTTGTTCATCGCCGGCTCCTACTTCTTCAATGAACTGCCGCTGTCGCCTGCCGCGCCATTCAGCAGATTGAACGGCGGTGTCTGCGGCCCAAGGATGAGATAAGCGCGGTCTTTCAACGACTGCTCGATCGCGTTGAGCTGCATCAGGAAAATGGCCAGCTCGGGTTTCTTCCTGAAGGCCTCGTAGTATTCGGAGGCTTTCGCGTCGGCCTCGCCGAGAACCTTCTTCGCCTCTCCCGAAGCCTCGGCCAGGATTTTGTTCGCCTTCGCGTCGGCGTCCGCGCGGATGTTTTTCGCGTCGCGGTCACCTTCGCTTTGGTAGGTGGCGATCAGTTGCTGACGCTCGGCCCGCATGCGCTCGAACACGATGCTGGTGATGCTCTCCGGCAAGCCAAGCTGCTTGATGCCCATCGTGTCAACCGTGATGCCATAGGTCCCTTTGACCTGCGCCTGAACGGCGTCGAGCATCTCCTTCTCGATCTGGTCGAATTTCAGCTCGGCAAGGTTCGTGGAAATCAGATCGCTGAAGTTGTATTGGCCAATGATACCGCTCTTGGCATTCCGGATGATCTCTTCCAGCTTTTGTTCGGCTTTCGCCATATCTCCGTTAAAGCTTTCCAGGAAAACTCTTGGATCCGCGACGCGCCAGCCCGCGTAAACGGCGATCACCAGGTTTTTCTGGTCTTTGGTGATGGTCTCGTCGAACTTGCGCTCGAAGGTTTGCAACCGGTTGTCGAACTCATAGACCTTCTGGATGGGCCAGGGGAGCCGGCCTTTCAAGCCGGGTTCGGTGATGCTGCGGGAGTATTCGCCGAAGGTGGTGACGACCGCCACTTCGGTCTGGCGGACCTGGAAAGTGAACAACATGCAGATGAAAATCACCAGCAGCACGGCCGCGGTGATCAGCGTGATCAGATTTCGTTTCATAAGCGCAAATTCAGAGTCATTTGTTCATCGTGCCCGATTTGGTTGCCTCGGGCGGCAGGATCACGCCGCCCAACAAATCCGGCCGGATTTTTTCCTCCAGGTTCAGGATGAGGATGTCCTGTGTGTTCGTGGCCGTTAAGACATACTTGCGGACGGGTTCCAGGGAGCGCGCCAGCGTGTCGAGCCGCAATCGCTGCGTATAAACGGACGGCGACGCCTCATAAGCTGTGATCTGATTTGTGAATCGTGCCGCTTCCGCCTCTGCAAGTGCCACCTTCGTCACCGCCGCGTTGCGCGCCTGCGCGAGAATGTTCGTCGCCTCGGCCTGCGCGGAGGGAATTTTTTCCGACGCGTACGCCAGCGCATAGAGGTGGTTCGTTTGCTTCTGCTGCACGGCGCTGACGACCTGCCCGAAGGCCGCCGCCACGGGCGTTCGTTTGTTTCCGAGCGGCGGGTGGATGTCCTGCAGCCCGGCGAAGATAATGTTCACTCCAAGTTTCGCTTCATTGGCCCGCGCCTGCACGCGCCGGCGGATTTCCTCCGCCGCCCCAAGTCGCCCGCTCGACATGATGTTTTCCATATCGACGTTCACCAGGTAGCGGACGACTTCGCGGTTGGCCAACTCCTGGAGTAATTCATCGGAGTTCGCGTGATTGTAGGCCCAGGCCAGAAGGTTGGTGATCTGATACTGAAATGGAATGCTGACGGTAAGGAGATTCGCCGGAACCGCTTTTTCGTTGGTATCGGTGCGGGCGATCTGGCCGCGACTGGCCACGAGCATCCCTGGCATCTCGGAGCCTTCGCCTTCCTTGCTCTTGAAGTGCGGCCTCGTCCAGAGCACGGTCCGGTCTTTATCAAGATCGGGATCCGGAACCTCCCCAACGATGAAACTTTGGATCTGGCGCGTCTGATAGCGATAAACGATGTCAATGGGCCAGGGCCATTTGAAATGAAATCCTGGTTCCAGCACGGCGTGGGCGCCTGCCGGCCTGCCGAAATGTTCCAGCAGCCCTTGCTCGTTCGGCTCGATGATGACGAACATCGTCGAGAGAAACAGCGCACCGAGTTGCAGCAGAATGATCAAAAGCATCGCCTCTTTGAGAAACTTGAAAATCCAGGTCTCGGAGACTTTGAAACCAAACTGGTAGTCGAGCGCCTGCGCCGCCGTGGTGATCAGCCCGCCGGGCTGGCCGAGCAGTCCGATAAGCCGGCTCTCGTAAAGCAGCCGCGCTGCCTGGCCTTTGACGCGCGGACGATAGATTTCCAACACCAGACCAATGAGCGTTTCGACGGCCGTCAGACCGAGGACAAAGCACAATCCATAAGCAACGAAGAAATCAACCTTCGGGAAACCAAAGAAGGCCGCCGCCTCGGTCCCCGCCACAAGGAAACAAATACACGCGCCCAGGATCAGGTACCCGGCGCCGGGCCGCAACAGCCGCTGGCCATCGAGCCGGGAAAGACCGGAGGAGTATTTGCCGAGCAGGAACAAAATCAGCGCGAACAGCGCGTACAACGCCATGGCAATGGGCGCGTGGTCGAGTCCTGGAGGCGCGGCTTTGCCGAGCCATTTCCAGAACCACCAGACCGCGCCGCCTTGCAGCAGAAACAACAGCGCCGTGAACAGCGGCAGCAGATACTTCTCAAATTGCTCGCGCGAGCGGCGCGCCGGAAACGTGTCCGCTTCGGTCTCCGAAAACAACGTGCCGCTGCTCCTGGCCTTTCTCAGCTCCTCGTACTCCAGCTTTTCCAGCCGCTCCCGTTCCTCGAGGCGCATCTGGAAAAAGCTGACGACCGCGACCAGAAAACCGATGCCGACTAAAGCGGCGCCCACCGTGCCGGTCGCGGTAGCGGCGTAGCGCCCGACCAGGGCGCTGCCGGCGCCCACCACCAGCAGGATGATCCAGTTTATGACTCCGATTTTTTGGATGCTTCGTTCCATGTTCAGCTCAGTTCCCGCTCTTCAAACAGCACCAGTCCCAACGCCAGCGAAGCACCGAGGTAACCAATGACGTATCCAAACGCCCGGCCCACGTAACTCCACGGAATTTTGTTTTTCCCCTCGAGGGCATCGGCGAGCCAGAAAAGCTGCCAATTCGGCACGACCGTGTAAAGCAGGGAAGCCCACCAGCGGCCTCCCAGGCCAGCCTGACTTAACCGCTGTTTGTCCTCCGGCTTTAGCGATTTCTGCTCGGCCAGATCGAGCCGACCGTCCTTGTCCTTGTCGTATTTTTCCACGATTTCATTCAATAACTTTTTCTGATCTCCTTCCAACAGCGGGTTGTTCAGTTCCGCCGGCAGGCTCGCCATCCAGACCGGCTCGGCGAGCCGGCCAAACAAGTAGTCGGACATCAATCCGAGCAGGAAGATGCCGGTGCAGATGGCCAGGGTCGGGATCATTTCAAATCGCGTGGAGCAGGCCAGCGCCAGGCCGGCCAGCACCAGCAACGCGAACAGAATCAGAATCGCCGCCGGCACCAGCCGCCAGTCCACCTCGTTTGGAGAATAGCCAAACCGGTTGGTGGTTTTGGTGAAGTTCACGATCACCACGAACGCCAGCGTGGCCATGATGACCACGGCCAGAACCGCGTTCGCCACAAACGGGCGCCGTAAAAAATAGTTGATGAATCCGGCCGCGACATGGCCGAGCGCCAGGGCTCCACAGAAAATTCCGAAAGCCCGCGTGTCCGCGTCGCCGTATGCGTCGTAGGCCATCCGGCTGGCGAGCAGCGCGCTGAGCGCGTTCACATAAGTCAGCACGGCCAGCGCCGCAGCCAGGCCCACGTATTTGGCCAGCAGAAATTGGGCGCGCCCGACCGGCTTCGCCAGCACCGCCAGTGCCGTGCCGGACCGTATCTCGTGCGCCACGGACGCCGACGCGTTCAACACCGCGCCAAACAAGCCGGACAGCAACATCACAGCCAGCGTGCTGTCCTTGACCAGTTTGGGGTCGTCACCGAAGCCAAAGTAAGGGACCGTGGCCAGAAAAACATTGAACACGGCCGAGCACGTCATCAACAGCAAAAAAACCGGCTGCCGGACCAGTTCCATGAACGCGTTGCTCGCAATGGTCAAAAACTGTCGCATTTCAACGGTTAATTAAGCGCCACAGGTTACGAATCCGAGGCCCAAATGCAATCGGTTATTCCCCTCGGGCGGATTGCCGGAAACCAGTGTCACACCGGGAGGTTAACCGGGAAACCAAGCCGTTGAAAACTGTGCGTCTGCGCGCACACCCGCAAGAAATTCAGCATTAAAATTGGAATCGCGAATGGCGAATGAAACCGGGGGATTCGCCAGATGACACCCGAACGGCGCCGCGCTAACCTTTCGCCGCATGAGCCGCTCCTTTCACAAATTCCTCGCCGGCGTGTTCGTTCTCCTGCTCTTCTGCGCAGCGCTCGTGATCGCGCGCAGGCGGGCGGCTCCGTCCGCCGACAGTTCCACCAATATTGCCGGCCCGGTCAGTCAGCAACTCGTCAATCGATTCACGG
>QHPA01000414.1 GCA_003218935.1 Verrucomicrobiota bacterium | reverse complement strand
TGCTGGTGGTGTGTGGCGTTCTGGGAATTCTCGCGTCGTTGATCGCAGCCTCATTGATGTCCGCCAAGGCGAAAGCGCGCCAGGCTCAATGTCTGGCAAATCTTCACCAGCATGGCCTTGCCCTGAATGTGTTTTTGGGAGATCACCACGAGTATCCGTTGGCCATGAGCGCCAACGTAAGGGAGCAGTATCCGCATCACCATAAATTCTGGGAGGGTGCGCTCTTCTCCGAACAACTGGACCAAAGGGATGCCTTTCGAGGATGGCCGAAGATATTTGACTGCCCGGCGGCATCTCGTCCCAAAGAATTCCCGGCTCCTTTGGGATACGCGGATTATGGCTATAATGCTTGTGGCCTGGGCGGCTTGGTCTTGGAGCCCCTGCTTGGGATCGGCGGAAAAGGCCCGGGGCTGAGCAGTCCAGGGAAATTCATTGAAGCTGATTACCCACCGCCGGTCCGTGAGTCGGATGTGGTCAACCCTTCTGAAATGCTGGCTATCGGCGATGGTTTTAACGGATGGAAAGGCGTCATCAAGGATGGTCTTTCGGTGCTCGGTCGCGGACCGGACGCACGGGAGTTTGTGGGCAGCACCCGTCGTTCGTATCAAAGACACAGCGGACGAGGGAACGTGCTTTTCTGTGACGGGCATGTTGGCGGTCTGAAGCTCGAATTCCTGTTTCAGGACGAGACCGACCAAGCCTTACGAATTTGGAATCGAGATAATCAACCGCATCGAGAACGGCTAGATTCGCTCAAATGACGCCGGGTTGAATGTCCATGCAACTCCACATTACCCCCAAAGACGGCGTGCCGATCTATCGGCAGATCGTCAACCAGGTGAAGTATCTGGTCGGCTCCGGCCGGCTGGGGCCGGGCGAAGAGTTGCCCCCGATCCGCGTCCTGGCCGAGCAACTCGTCCTCAATCCGAACACGGTGGCGCGCGCCTACGCCGAACTCGAACATGCCGGTATCGTCACCAAGCGTCACGGCTCGGGCACCTACGTCGTCCGTGAGCGTCACCGGGCCATGCAGTCAAAGGATAAGATATGAACGTACCGACTTCTCCTCCCAACCAACCGGTGATCGTTATCAATGGCCTCTCGCGCCGATTCAAATCGAAACCGGCGCTCGACACCGTGAGCCTGAACGTCGAGCGCGGACAGGTGTTCGGACTGGTGGGCGCCAACGGCGCGGGCAAGACCACGCTCATCAAACACATCCTCGGCTTGCTCAAAGCGGAATCGGGTTCCGTGCGTGTGTTTGATCTCGATCCGGTCGCGGAGCCGGTCGCGGTGCTCAGTCGCGTGGGCTTTCTTTCGGAGGACCGCGATCTGCCCGGCTGGATGCGAGTGGACGAACTCCTCCGTTACACCCGCGCCTTCCACGCGGAATGGGACGCTGCTTACGCGGAACAGCTTCGCCAACAGTTCCAACTCGATCCGGCGGCGCGAATCAAACAGCTTTCGAGGGGCGAACTCGCGAAAGCCGGGTTGCTGGTCGCGCTCGCGCATCGGCCGGAACTGCTGGTGCTGGACGAACCCAGCTCGGGCCTCGACCCGATCGTGCGCCGCGAAATGCTCGAAGCCATTGTCCGCACGGTCGCCGACGAAGGCCGCACCGTGTTTTTCTCGTCGCATCTTCTGGACGAGATCGAGCGCGTCTCGGATCGCGTGGCGATGATGGCCAGCGGACGCGTCGTGTTGCAGGGGCGTCTCGATGAAATCCTCGAATCGCATTTCCGTTTGACGTTGCGCTTCCCGACACCACCGCCGACGCCGCCGAAACTCGCGGGCGCCCTGCTCGTGACCGGCAGCGGCCTGGAGTGGACCGTGCTCTGCAACGGAGCGCGCGGAGAACTGGAAGCCGCGGTTGTAAGACTGGGGGCGCGCATCGTGGATGACACCGCGGCATCCCTCGACGAAATCTTCCTCGCCCGCGTCGGCGGCGAACGATCGACGGGTGAGACCCTTCAATTGCCAGCCAGGTCAGTGACCTCCAACAAACCCGATGCATCGGGATGAAATGATGAGTAGCTCGAAAAACAACACCCCTTCGGGTGATAGTTACCCTGCGAGGTCCACGCAGTGCCGGCGGCGGGCGCGCCCGTTCCCCTCACCCCAGCCCTCTCCCTCAGGGAGAGGGAGAATCGTTCGTCTCTGGGGCGTGCAATCGCACCGCTTCGGACGGCCACGGCGCGGAGATGGCGACCCAGACATCGACATGTCAGAGAGCGTCGAAGGCTGTTCCCTCTCCTTGAGGGAGAGGGTCAGAGTGAGGGGGAACGAGACGTTGCTTTTCGGGAGGTTGCGGCTGTTTCCCGCAACGATCGAACATCGCGACACCTCCGACCGAACCGGAGACTTCCCACCAGGATTATGAATTCACCTGTCGCCGCGCTCGCCTGGGAGATCTGGCGCAAGAACCGGTTCGGGTTCCTGTTGTTGTTCGTGTTCCTGATCGTGTGCCTCGGTTTCAGCACGGTGGCGGCGCATTTTGCCGCGGAGGCGTCGCAGTTGTCGTCGATACTGCCCGCCGCGGCGCCGGAGGTCATTGACGCGATCACACGCGCTACAGACTGGCTAAGCTTCGCCGGCCAGTGGAGCGGAGTGCTGCTGGGTCTTTCGTTGCTCGTGACGCTGGCCATGTTTGCCTTCGCGGAATCGAGTCGGTTGCGCGGTTTCAGCGGCATTCCTTCCCGCCTGTTCACGCTGCCGGTGCGGACGGGCCAGTTGGTTGCGCTACCCATGGCGTCGGGCATTTGCTTCGTTGCGTTGCTCTACCTCGCCTGGTCGCGGCTGGTGTTTGCGCCGATTCTCCAGCGGGAATTGGAACTGCCCGACGGTTATTTCCTGGTGCTGTTACCCGCGGCTCTGGCCGGGTTTCAGACGCTCGTCTGGACATTGACGGGTTTTCCCAGAACGCGCGCGACGCTGTTGATCCTGCTGATCACGTCCGTAGCGGTGCTCAGCGTGTTGCCGTTTTCCGAGCTGAATCGATGGCCTGAACGAAAACTGACTCTGATGGCGATTTATGCCGCTTTGCTCGTCGTCACGCCGTTCGTCGCGTGGCTCGGCGTGACGCGCGTCCGCGAAGGTCAATGGCGCGATTGGCCTGCGCTCACGGCGCTGATGAACCGTCTCGCTGACACGTTCGCACGGCGGCGCGATTTTTCAGACCCGGCCGGGGCACAATTCTGGACCGAGTGCCGACGGAACGGCAGGCTGGCTTTGTGGGGGTTGGCGGTCGTGATTTCGTTCGTCCTGGGATTGAACACGATTGCCGTTGTTCTGAACAACGGCAAGTTGTCGGAGTCATTGGGCTCGGTTTATGGGCCAATCCTGTTGTTTCTGGATTTCATCTGGACGCCGGTGTTGGGACTCATGGTGTGCGGCGACCTGGTTTCGCGCCGGTTGCCGTTGACGTCGTTCCAGGCCACGCGCCCTGTCGCGGTCGGCGAACTCGTTTCGGCAAAGCTCAAGGCGATGGTCGCAGTCTGGCTGGGCGGCTGGTTGCTGGCGGTGCTCAGCATCGGCGTATGGGCCGTGTATTGCGATCAGTTCGATGCGTATTTCGATCAGTTATACGATGAGCGCGGGCCACGAACGGATTTGATTATCGTCGGCGCTTTGTCGTTGCACGCGCTGGTCGGACTGTTCCCGCTGTGGCTCACCGGCCGTGTGCCCGGATTGCCCTGGTCATTTGTAATTCTGCTGATTGTTTATGTCGGACTGGGAGACGTGATCGGCTGGTTTGTCCGGCATCCCAACTATCGGGACGCGGCGCTGCTCTTGATTGGATGTGCCGTGGCGCTGAAACTGGGCGTCGCGTTCCTGGCGTTCCGGTTTGCGTTGAAACGCAAGCTGGTAAAACGCGGCTTCGTGTTCGGATCCGTTTCAGTCTGGATTGTAGGGACGGCGTTTTTC
>QHPA01000441.1 GCA_003218935.1 Verrucomicrobiota bacterium | reverse complement strand
TTGGCCGCGCGCGTGATCCGAATGTCGGAAGAAAGCTCCCGGAAAACAGCCTCCCCCAGCGGCAACCCGGCCACCACCAACGGCTCGCGCGCAAGCATCACGGCTTTCGCAGTGGCAGTGGCAGGAATGGTCGCGAGCGTGGTGATGTCGCCGCTGCCGACGTCCTCGGCCAGCGCAAGTTGCGCGGCACGGCGGGTTTCTTCGCCGGAAAGCGCTTCCATGCGGGCAGCATGGGACAAAACAAAAATTAGAAAAGAAAAATTGGAAAGGAGCAAAACCACTTTCAATCGGACCTGTTTTCGGCCACAGTAACTCCATGTTCAGGACGATCAATTCGCCGAAACAGACCGCGCTTCTTGCCATCGCGCTGACTGCGGGCGCGGGTCTGGCTGGCCAGACATTACGGGCGCAAAACAAGCCGGATTCATCGAAGTGGGAATCGGAGATCAAAGCGTTCGAAGCCGCTGACAAAACCAATCCTCCGCCGCACGGCGCCGCACTGTTCATTGGCAGTTCGAGCATCCGGCAGTGGAAAACGCTGGCCGAGGACTTCCAGGAATACAAAGTCATCAACCGCGGGTTCGGCGGCTCACAAATCATTGATTCCGTCGCGTTCGCTGATCGCATCGTCATCCCTTACACGCCGCGCATGATTTTAGTCTATGCTGGCGACAACGACATTGCCGCCGGCAGATCGCCAGAACAGGTGTTGGCCGACTTCAAGGCGTTCACGCGAAAAGTCTGCCCGCGTCTGTCGGAAACGAAGGTTGCGTTTATCTCGATAAAACCGAGCCCATCGCGGTGGGAGTTTGCGGAAAAAATCAAAGCCGCAAACCGCCTGATTGAGGATTTCTGCAAGCAAGACGAGCGACTGATCTACATTGACGTGTTCAATCCCATGCTGGGCGCGGACGGCAAACCGCGGCCGGAATTATTTGTGGAGGACATGCTGCACCTGAACCACAAGGGCTACGCGCTTTGGACCGCGATGATCAGGCCGCGATTGAAAAAGTAGAATAAAGTCCGGCGTGTGGACCGTGAACTTCATTGTCTGCTCGATTTGTCGCCGTCTTTGGAACGGGCCAAGGGTTCCTTGAGGGCCTTCTCCAGATCGGCAACGGCCGCTTCCACCTCGGCCTTGAATTCCTGCCACTTGTCCGCGCTGCTGTTCTTCAGTTGTTCCAATTTGTCCGCCGCGACCTGCTTCTTCTGCTGAAGTCCAGCGAGCGCGTTGGTCCACTCGGACCTCGCCTTATCGCCCGTTCGTTCGGACTTCGCTTTGAGGTCGGATAGTTGTTTGGCCAGGTCAGTCATTTTGTCCGAGAGGCTCTTTTGTAACCGTTCCTTTTGCTGGGTCAGATAGCCCGTCGTCGCCGTCACAGCGTCTTTTGCTTCCTGTTTTATTCTCTCCACGCCGCCGGCGGAAGCGTTGGTCGGAGCGGGCGTCGAGGTTTGCGGCTTTTTTCCGCATCCAGCCGCCGTCAGCATCAGCGCCGACAAGAGTATGACCAGGGCACGGAGTTTTTCGACCTTCACAATTTTCCTGCTAATTAAATTTGATTGTCCACCAGCCGGGGGCGTTCAAAATCCAGCTTTGGCGACGGCGACCCGAAAACTCCCGGCGCCTCACCACCAATCATAGTTGATGTCCCACTTCAGCGTGAGCCAGCTCGGATCGTAACCCTTCGGAAAATTGAACAACGCCACGTGTCCGTCGCCGTACACCATGTTCCAGCCGCGCTTGCCGCGGTTGTTGTGCCAGACGCTCTTGTCCTTCGCGGCGGCGTTAACACGCCCGTCGCCGGCGTCGCGTGAACCGTGCCAGGGCCAGTCGCCCTGGATGATTTTTGTGGACGGCTTCAGCGCGATCTCGCTGCTCTTGATCGGAGTTGCCTCCGGCCTGCCCGCCGCGGCCAGTTTGTCTCCGGTGATATGCTTGACCCGAAACCAATCGACCGACCACATCACCAGATAACTATTGCCCCACGCGGCATAGCAGTTGGGCTTCGATTCCGCCGGCCAGTAACTGTCCCCCCGGTCGGAAGGGCAATGGAAGGCCTCCGCGGCAGTCACGTACAGGTTCAGCGGACGGTTGGTTTCTCGCTGGGAGTCGTGGACGATGGGTTTGGTCGTAACATTGGTGCGCACGAATCCGCCGACGGTTGCCCAGTCGGCGTGCACCGGAAACCGGTCCACGTTGTCGTCCGCGTACATGTGGTAGCCGAGGTATTGCTGCTTCTGATTGGAGATACACTTGATGGCTTGAGCCTTGACTTTCGAGCGGGCCAGCGCCGGCAGAAGCATCCCGGCCAGGATGGAGATAATGGCGATAACGACGAGCAGCTCGATGAGCGTGAAGGCGAAGCTGGCTTTGCGGGGCACAAGGCAGGGCTATGCAAACGGCGGTCCCCAGTCAAGCGATAAATCACGGCCCAAATCATTGCCAACGGGCGCACTATTTCACGGAAAACGCGGGGCAATTTTGCTTCGCTTTCGCGCGGACCCTTGCCTACAGTCACTCGTTGCGCGATGCGGGCGTGTAGCGCTGGCATGCCCATGTTTACAGGGAAGGAACAAGCGCCCTGACGCAGACGGGCGAAAGGCCGGCGAAACG
>QHPA01000440.1 GCA_003218935.1 Verrucomicrobiota bacterium | reverse complement strand
AGGGCGTCAAGTTCGTCTCGCTGTCGCCGGAAACTTTGGCTGCGCTTGGCCCCTCGCCCCCCCACCCGGCCGCTCTGGGGCCGACCGTTCCTGGCCGCCCTTCAACGCCCCCGCCGCAAACCAAACCTGCGTCTCAGTCGCCCGTCCTGCAGCCACGGTCAAACATGGCCGTTTCTCCAGTTTCACCGCTGGCTTCGACGAAAAATCCCAACCCGGCGCTTTCGGCATCCTCCGCCTCGGCGCCAACCGGTCGAGAAAGCAAAGAAGCCGCGATGGCGGAGTTGCGCGCGCGCGCAATGGTCTGTCGGAAATGTGCGCACCTCGCGGCGTCGCGGAAGAACGTGGTGTTCGGCGTCGGCGACATTCATTCGCCGCTGATGTTCGTGGGCGAGGCGCCGGGCGCGGACGAAGACGAGCAGGGCGAACCGTTCGTCGGCAAGGCGGGCCAGCTTCTTACCCGGATCATTCAGACGATGGGCTTCAGGCGCGAGACAGTTTACATCGCCAACATTTTGAAGTGCCGACCGGATACGCCCGGGCAAACGATGGGCAACCGCAAGCCGGCGCCGGAAGAGATGCAGACCTGTCTTCCGTATCTGCTGGCGCAACTGGATATCATTGGGCCGAAGGTGATCGTGGCGCTCGGCGCCACGGCGGTGGAAGGTTTGCTCGGCAAGACCGGCGGCATCACCCGGCTGCGCGGCCATTGGCAAGAGTTCCGCGGTGTCCCGGTCATGCCCACGTATCACCCGGCGTATCTGCTGCGGAACGAGGCGCTCAGCGAGAAGCGCAAAGTCTGGGAGGACATGCTTCAGGTGCTCGAAAAACTGGGCCGGTCCATCAGTGAAAAACAGCGGGCTTATTTCTTGAAGGCGTGATCGTGGCCGGCGTCCGCGCCGGGTCAAATCCAGTATTGCCCTATTCGAGAGTGAGGCTCAGCCTGCTCCGTTGTCCAATCAACCGTTATGACGAGGCTGAAGCGCCGCATCTTGATTTCCGTCCTTGCTTTGGCCGGGCTGGCAGCGCTGCTCATCCCCCTCCACAACTTTCGAGCCAGGCAGGCATTGGCGGCCCACAAAGCCGAGCTGGTTGCCCAAGGCGAAAAACTGACAGTGGAAGAACTGATGCCGCCATCTTCGCCTGAGGCGCGCCGCGCCGCCAACGATTTGATGCAGGCCGCCTGGCAGCTTCGGCAAGGATCGGTTGTGCCGAATAATTTGCCCAAGGCGATGGTGTTTGTTTCGCCGGGCAAGGCAAGCGTCGGATGGAGGCAATCCGGGATCCGCGACGACAAGAAAACCAACACCTGGGACGAATTGGCGGAAGACGTGAACATGAATGGCGCGGCGCTGGAACAAATCCGCGAGACGCTCAAGACTCCGCAGTTCGACATGAACCTGAATTATAAAATGGGCTTCAACCTCCTGTTGCCGCATGTGGCAAAGCTTAAAAGTGTCGCCCAATGGTTGTCGGCGGCGACGGAGAACGATTTGCACGCGGGCAGGCTGAACGAGGCTGCAACCAATTTGAATACGTTGATTTCTCTCGCCAACGCCTTCCGCGAGGAGAGGCTGATTATCTCTCAACTCGTGCGGATGGCCATCACTGCCATCGCGATCTCGCCCGCCTGGGAATCGTTGCAGGCCGACGGCTGGACCGACGCGCAACTCGCCGAGTTGCAGAAGAACTGGGAGTCGCTGGAATTTCTGCAGCCCATGGAACACGCTTTGGAGATGGAACGTGCGATGGGCATTGAAGCGTTCGAGCGTTTGCGAAATTCAGATGCCGAACGCAGACAATTTTTCAACGGAAACTTTCTGGGCGGCGGCAGTGGTTCGCCAGGGCCGGCGACGCCCGCCAGCATCGCCGAAGTGCCCGAGTTCGCTCTGGAATGGTCCAAGGAACACCTGTCGTCGCTGAGTACATTCGCCGGCGAAACTGCCTGGCTGCGGCTTTGGTCCTACGACGACGAGTTGCGATACGTGCAGACGCTCCAGGCTATGCTGGAAGTCCCGCGCCGAGCGCGCCGCGCCCAATCCTTCATCTCCGCGCAAGCCTGGGGCGCCAAAGAATATCAGCGCATCTGGGAGCATGACGATTCCGGCTCCCCCAGGTATTGGTTATCGAGACTACTTGGGCCGGCCTTGGAAAAGGCATCTGCCAAAGCAGTGCGCATCGAGACTCAGCGCGAACTTGTCGTCACCGCGATTGCCTTGAAACGCCATCAACTGCGCCACGGCAGACTGCCGCCCGATCTCAAGTCGATGGTCCCGGAATATCTTTCGCAAACGCCAAAGGATTTCATGGACGGCCGGGAGCTTCGCTATCGCCCCAATGCGGACGTCGGCTTTCTGCTCTATTCCGTCAATGAGGACGGCCAAGATGATGGCGGGGATGCGACAATGCCAAAAGACAGGCAGGGCCGACCCAACCTGATCAACGGGCGCGACATGGTGTGGCCGATGCCGGCAACGGCACAAGAAGCGGCTGAGGCGGAAGCGAAAGGCCCAAAGGGTGACTCGAACAGACTGATGCTCGAAAGATACGGGTTGAAGCCGAAATGATTCGGGGCTTTGACCGGGAGCCGCATTAGACCAATTGCCAAAAAGAAATTTCCGAAATTAAAGCGATCGTCGAAATGTCCAACGGCTCCCCTCACCCTGCCCTCTCCCCTCATCGGATGAGGGGAGAGGGTGGCTTTAGCCGGGTGAGGGGAGCGCCCGCACACGACAGTGATTGGAAATTACTTTTTGGCAGGCAACCACTATAGGTACATCCCCGTGAATCGGTCCGAACTTCGTTGTCAGTTCGGAGTAATGATTTTCAGGATTGTCCTCCCGATAAGCACGCACGCGACGGCGGCAACCGCTGCAGCGGCAATTGCCCGCTTGGTCGTCCGATAGTGAATCAATTCCCAAAGCGACAACAGGAGAAAGGTGGGTGAACCAAAAAAGGCCAGCATAGAAGCGAGCGCGGAGAGAAATCTGACGGCCCATGGATGTTTGCCTGGGGAGAAAGCCCAAAAAGACAAGAGGCCGCAAATGGACGAAATACAACTCCCGACCAGCAGACGGAAGTCACTGTTAGGTATAGGAACTCGTGCGGATTTCATGGCCGCATTGTCCGAATCCCAGGCGATCCCAGCTACTGTAAAAACATCGGTGTTTTGTAGCCGGTCGACTGTTGAACCCTTAAACGCATGGTTGGCCTACCCAGAGCCAACGTCAGAAGTATTTTTCTTCGCGTGCGATTCCAGCGCGGCGGCGAACAATTCGTGACTGAGCACCGCTTCGCATACGCTGCCCACATCTGGAGAAAGCAATCGGGAAAGCCGGGCTCAAAAACGCCGCCGGTGATGGTCGGGAAGATCATTTGGTAACCGAGATCGATGCGCTGCCAGGCCTGTTCCTGGCCGCGCTCGAACAACCAGAGCGTTTTCGGTTCCTTCGTGCTGAAACGCGCGCCGCCGTCGGTGCCGAGCACTTCAATGAACCACGTGTTGGTTTCTCCGGGCGCGAGGCGTTTCATCTCCAATCGCATCGGCACTTCCTCGCCGTTGATGAGCGCTTCGGTGTGCAGCATCGCGTTGTCCCAGGTGTCGCACGGCGCCATGCCGCCTTTGCCGTCGGGGCGGTGCGTGTAAATTTTCTGCAACTGCGCGTAAACGCGGATCGGCTTCCAACCGAGGCGAAACGGCACGTGGACGACGTGCATGCCCAGGTCGCCCATCACGCCGATTTCGCCGCAGGTTTTCGTCTGGCGCTTCCAATTAACCGGCTTGTTGGGGTCGAGATCGCTCGCGTGCCAGAAACCGGAGCGGATTTCCAGGATGCGACCGAGCTGGCCTGACTGCGCCGCCCGAATCACGCGCTGCCCGCCCGGCAGAAACGGAAATTCCGAACTGCACCGCACGAACCTGCCCGATTTTATCGCGGCATCGCGGATGTTGCGCGCCGCCTTCAAGTCGATGCCGAACGGCTTTTCCGCCAGCAAATCTTTGCCCGCATTTAGCACGTCGAGATACATTTTCTCGTGCAGCTGGTGCGGCACCGCCACGTAAACAACATCCACTTCCGATGAGCGGAGCAGTTCCAGATGGTCTTTGGTGAACAATTTCACACTCGGCACCTGGCGGAACCACTCGAGCAGTTTCTCCTGCACATCGCAGACGGCGACCAACTCGGCCCGCACCGGAAAATTGTCCAGTACGAACCAGCGTCCGAACGCGCTGGCCGCCTCGCGCCCCATCAACCCGCCGCCGATGATTCCGACCCGCATGGTTTGTTTCGCGTTACTCATGTTGCAGGCGGTGAGAGTAGCGAAACGCCTTTGGCGAGCAACCTTTTCGCGAAGGGATTCGTTCTTCAGGCGTTGCCGTCCGTTCATTATTTTGAACCTGCTTGACATACATAGAAGCACGATGTATAAACCATACATGATCGCTAAAGACCTGGTTGCCGCTTCTTCCCGGCCGCTGATTCTGTCGCTCCTCGCCGAGGGAGAGAGCTACGGTTACGCTCTCATTCAACGGGTGCGCGAACTTTCGCGCGGGGAAATGGAATGGACCGACGGAATGCTTTATCCGGTGCTCCATCGTCTGGAAAAGGAGGGGTTGATCGAATCTGAGTGGCGCTCCGCGGAATCCGGCCGGGAGCGGAAGTATTACCGGCTTAGCCAGGATGGCCGACGCGCTTTCAAGGCGGAAAAGCAACAGTGGCTCCGTGTCCACAATACACTCGGCAAATTATGGAAACTCAATCCCGTTTCGATCTGAACCACGCAGTCGCCGCCTGGCGGCAGGAAGTGGCGGCGCAAACCGCGATCTCGCTGGAACAGGCGCGCGAACTGGAGACGCATCTTCTGGACGCGCTGTGCGATCTCCAACAGCGCGGCCTCACTGAAG